>NZ_JARXHW010000180.1:0-802 GCF_031127805.1 Thalassobacterium maritimum
CATTCAACGAGGTTTTTCAAAACGAATGCATGATATCACTTTTAGGGCTTGTGGCGTTTGCTTTATTAATAGATTTGTAAGGTGCTTATTAAGAGAATTTAATGGCTTATAGCTTGCGGTTTCGCTGAGGAATGCGTCCCAGCGATTCGTGTATTCAAATTCACTGTATTTTCACCTATTCGTGCTATCCTCAATCGGGAGTAATCTTACTGTTAATGCGATTTGACAGATTGAGTCACGTTTAATAGATGAGTTATTTGAGCGATTTTAAAATTTTGAATTTTGTAGGTCTTGCCGTTTTGAATGCATGCTATCACTTTGGGGGAATTATCTGGGGGGCGCGCTGGGGTTTTGTAAGTTTCTGTATATTATGTGATAGTGGAATTATTTGTGTGTTTTTTGGTTTTTGAGTTTCCGGCGAATCATGCATTTAATTACTTCTTTAGTTTGATTGAGGTGAGCTTTTGATCACTAATTGTCTTTTTTTATGAAAACCACACATTTTCCCTGTTGGGCTGAGGTGTTGGCCGCGTAAAAAGGCTTCGCCTCACCACGTAAAGAGCAGAGCTCACGTGGCAGGCGGCGGTTATTCTTTTAGGGATGATCGGTTATGTTCTATGTTTACGTGCTGCAGTCTCAACTCGATCAGGGGCTTTACATCGCTTATGCTGGTAATTTGCGTCGCCGTCTATTTGAGCATAATACTTGTGAAGCAAAAGCGACTTCTTTTCGAAGACCTTGGAAGCTCATTTATTATGAGGCGTATGT
Organism: Thalassobacterium maritimum; assembly: GCF_031127805.1. Lineage (NCBI taxonomy): Bacteria > Pseudomonadati > Verrucomicrobiota > Opitutia > Puniceicoccales > Coraliomargaritaceae > Thalassobacterium > Thalassobacterium maritimum. The sequence goes on from NZ_JARXHW010000180.1 coordinate 769, forward strand.
GCTGGAAGAGGTATTAGAGGTGGCCGATTCCGTG
>NZ_JARXHW010000181.1:0-788 GCF_031127805.1 Thalassobacterium maritimum
CACTTGTGCTTCTCTAGTGATTGATTTGTTATTCAGGTCTTTCACAATGGACTTTCACCATATAAGGTTATCAACATGCCGGGCATACCCAGTCGACGCAGACAACCAGATAACCCGCCCTTAAAACTCTAAAAAGCAACTGGACGATTGACCATTCGGGCTGGTTGTCTGGTCTCCACCGTTCACAAATAGAATGAAGCACCTGATATTAATAGCTCTAGCCCTCAGTCTAGCCATCGTTGCTTCGGCGAATTCAACAAATGAGAAGTATAAACAAAGAACAGAGGAAACATTTAAGCTGAGGTCGGAAGTAGGCTTAGAGCAATACAAAGCTCTATATTATCGCTTACTGGATAAGCAATTTTCTGATCTACAAAAAAGCGAATCACAAAGTCTCTACATTATTAATGAATTGCGAATACGAAGAGATGCCGCCTCAAAATACGAAGATCGCCATCCAGAAACTCAATACGAAATAGGTAGCATGTCCGAATTAGATGAATCTACCTCACGCTTGGAACAGGAAATTGTAAAGTTATACGATTCACTAAATCAGAGGAATTATGCTCGAACAGCAGAACTCTTTGAACTCATGAATCTTGAAGTTGAGAGCAACAAAGGATCGAACAAATAAAAGCGTGAACCAGTCGGCATATGACAATGTATTTCGCTCGCGCTCATACATGCATAGCCTCTACGATCTACAAAAATGGACGAAGAACAGAAAAAGAAAGAATTTAATAAATTTTGGCTTACCCCTGGAGTCGTCGCGTTTGGATTAATAGTCA
>NZ_JARXHW010000182.1:0-782 GCF_031127805.1 Thalassobacterium maritimum
TATAGGAACTCATATACGCTTATCCATTCATACGCAGGCTCAACGTCAGCGGATACAGAATCAGTATAAGCGCATATAAGTGAACATTAGCGGTTGTCGGCTAAGCCGAACCTACGTCATGCTAGCACTTGCTGAATTTTGAACCGATTGAATACTAGACTTATAGGATCTCATATACGCTTATCCATTCATGTGCAGGCTCAACGTCAGCGGATACAGAATCAGTATAAGCGTATATAAGTGAACATTAGCGGTTGTCGGCTAAGCCGAACCTACGTCATGCTAGCACTTGCTGAATTTTGAACCGATTGAATACTAGAATGGAAACGCTACATGCTAAAAGAATTCATTCCATCATAACTGGATAAAATCAGAAACTGAGGTGAAGCCCCAATGCTCTGCATTTCCAGCATAGCTGGGCACCGCTTATAGGAACTCATATACGCTTATCCATTCATACGCAGGCTCAACATCGGCGGATACAGAATCGGTATAAGCGCATATAAGTGAACATTAGCGGTTTTCGGCTAAGCCGAATCTACGTCATACTGGCACTTGCTGAATTTGGGACCGATTGAAAAACTACAATAGAAACGCTACATGCTAAAAGAATTCAATCCACCATAACTGGATAAAATCAGAAACTGAGCTGAAGCCCCAATGCTCTGCATTTCCAGCGTAGCTGGAGACCGCTTATAGGAACTCATATACGCTTATCCATTCATACGCAGGCTCAACGTCAGCGGATACAGAATCAGTATAAGCGTATATAAGTGAACATT
>NZ_JARXHW010000183.1:0-768 GCF_031127805.1 Thalassobacterium maritimum
ATGAGCAAATTCACTATTTGAGCCATGATGATAAAGAGGCTGAAATTGCTGAAAATAGTGTTTGATGTGCTTTCCATTTTTTATTCGTCCATCGTGGAGCATGAGCGATGGCGCGTTAGCGACATTGCTCAGTGCGACTGGTTCGCTCTTTTCGAGTGTTTTTCAAGCTCCTCAATTAGTTTTGAGTAGCTTAATTTTTTATATCCTTCGTCGGTTGGATTGTGGTAAGATTGGCCTTTCGGTGTCAATCCAGAGAAACCTCCAAAAGCTCGAAGCCCTGAGGTGTGATTAAAGGCGAATACCAGATGTTCACTTCCGATTTCTACGTTTGGGCCTTCGTGGATATAAAAGCTGACACTAAGTTTCTGTTTTTCATTTATTCCTTTGAAGCTGCGAAGAACTAAGCATTCACAGGTGAGTTCGTTTAGTTTGAGTGTCTCATTATACTTTTTATCGACGACGAGGACTTTCACTTCTGCGATCACATCCATTACTTCGAACTTTTTTGGTAAAAAATAGTCGATAGAGGAGGCAAATGCTGTGCTACAGAGGCAGATTAATAGGAGCAGGCTTTGGAGCACATGTTTCATTTTCTTAGCGAACGGTGAGGACTGACACCCCAGCCTGAGTGATTAGTAGTTCAAGTGATTGTCGAAGATCCGGCGGCGTAAATGGGGTTGACCAGCTCCGACTGGATATAGCTCCCAGAGTGCCCAACGGCATCAAATCTGACAAGCGCTTCTTCTTCCTTTCGAACTTGTATTTTCC
>NZ_JARXHW010000184.1:0-768 GCF_031127805.1 Thalassobacterium maritimum
GATCCAGACGGCACAGGTCAACCCATTTTACGCGCTAGAAATCCGATAACCCTCACTAATCCGAAACCCTCAGGCTGGGTGCCTGGCCTCCACGATAGGCAAACGAATGAAAGCAATACAGACAGCTACAGCTCTATGCATTCTAGCCTTTTGCTTGTTTGGATGCAGCCCATCTGAAAAAGAAAAACCGAAGGAAACGAAAGGAGATAAACTTGAGGCTGTCTTGGGCGGCACTGGCCCGGAAGTCGCCGTCGATGTAGCCACCCACGTTCGCTTCGAAAACCAAACCAAATCACCAATCGCAATTATGGTTGGGTCAGCAACCGAGAGAATAGAACCGGGCTCTGTTGTATTTATACCCGAAGAGTATGATGATGGAAACCGAGGTAAAACCGTAAAGATAGCCCAGCATAAAGACGGTGAGTGGAGTATGGTATACGCAAGCAAATGGGTAATTAGCAAGAAATGGATTGAATCATATGTTGCGAATGAGACGACTGCAGGAAAATTTACCCTATTTGGAACACGAGATCGCGTCGGAGAATCTGATCTGACTCAAGAGCGTTCGCAAGATGTTGTGCCACGCCGGCGAGTTGTCATAGAAAATGAGGAGCCTATCCAGACAGAGCTATCAACTCCGTTCGCTCCTGCGTCGCTCACTACGCGATAGTCTTCCACGATATGGGAAAGAATTGAAGAACCACAGATGACACGGATTAGCACAGATCATGAAAGAACAGAAGCAAGGAAATCTGTGTCCATCTGCGC
>NZ_JARXHW010000185.1:0-761 GCF_031127805.1 Thalassobacterium maritimum
GACTCCTTCGATGATTATCTGATACGCTGTATCCTTCTTGAACTCTGCGGTATATTGTCGTCTTTTCATTATTTATGATCCTCGTCTTAAGAGAATCACTTGTCCACTTTTCTCAGGACACATCACTAGGACTTCTAACTCGTCAGGCGGGTTGCCTGTCCTCGTCGTTAGGGAAAAATATGAATAGAATAAAAGCCTCACTAGCATTAGTGCAAATTTTGTATTGTGGAGGAGCTATACTATTCTATACCACTGGATCAGCACTTGGTGTCTTGATTGGTGTCCTCGCTCTGTTCATGAGAACTATTGCGCCCGTCCCAGACAAAAGCAAAGAAACAGAATTTGGCTTATATTCGTTCTTGGGCTTAATCTGGGTTGTCACTTTGATCACATGGCTCGGAGATAAAGGAATGCATGAAGTTTTGGCATTAGCATTCGACGAACGCTTTACTCCTCTTCCATTCACACTTTTTGTAACATTTCTACTTGGAATGGTGATTAAAGAATGGATGTATCTATTGGATCTTAGTGAAGCTGAAATCGATCAGTATTACTCAAAGAAAACACAGCCCTAACCAGGCGAGACTGGACAATCCCATTAACGCGCTAGATATTCGATAGCACCTTAGACCACTAAACTTTACAGGCTGGGATTCCAGCTCTTCACGATCAGGGAATAAAATTGAAAAAGGAAATCCTATTAGACGTATTTTTTAACCGCTTATTACCGCTAATGACCGCTTATCTAACCCGACGCTAAA
>NZ_JARXHW010000186.1:0-728 GCF_031127805.1 Thalassobacterium maritimum
ACGCCCTTGCGCTTCTCTAGTGATTATTATGTTATTCAGGTCTTTCACAATGGACTTTCACCATATTAGGTTATCAACATGCTGGGCATACCAAGACGGCACAGGTCAACCCATGTAACCCGCCCTATAATTTGAAAATCACTTGAACCATTAACCCCTCAGGATGGGTGCCTGGCCTCCACGATCTACAGAAAGAAGAATGCTGATAGCCCTAAGAATCATTTCAGGAATACTGAGTTTAACGGTGTGTGCATTTTTCATCTACGGCTTGATCTTGAGTGCAGCTTTTGGCAGCTTTGGAGGCGGAAATAGAATGGATGAAATTTCAGCGTTTATGGTATGGTCGATGTGGATTCTTACAATCCTAGCGCTTGCCGGATTCGCGATGTTTGGACCAAAGAAAAAGAAATCTGAATCACCCGATGGAACAGACACAACCAACCGACCAAATGAAGCGTAGATCCAGACGCTGCTGGACAATCCCATTTACGCCCAAAACATCCGATAACCACTTAAACTTTTGAGCTCTAAGAGGGCGTCTAATAAATTTCCAAAACGGTTAGAATCTAGCCGCACGCTTGAGCATGAGTCGAGTCATCGCAATATGAATCATGGCAGTAGATGACTCAATGGTAGTTTCGTAGTCTTTGGACATTCTGCGGTATTTCGACAGCCATCCGAAGGTTCTCTCGACGATCCACCGCTTAGGCAGAACCTTGAAACCTCTG
>NZ_JARXHW010000187.1:0-717 GCF_031127805.1 Thalassobacterium maritimum
CGCACTTGTGCTTCTCTAGTGATTGATTTGTTATTCAGGTCTTTCACAATGGACTTTCACCATATAAGGTTATCAACATGCCGGGCATACCCAAGACGGAGCAGATCAATGAATTTCGCTGAAACTCATTCATGACTGTCCTCCACGTTCTACGAAGGGAAATTTAAATGATTACCATTAAAGCATATTTGAACGGGGAACAGTTGGCGATAGCGGGAGACGAAAAACTGAGACTGCTATTGGGCACTGTTGCCATTTTTACACGAAACGAAAATGAATATGAAATGCACCTCGAGCTAGGTGGAGTCACCAATGAGTCTGGCCATATAAATTGGCTGAGCCAAAAAGAATTCAGAAATGGAGACACTATCACTTTCAAGATTGGAGGTTCAGAAGCACCAACTTTACCTACGAGAATCACAGAACCAAAGAGTAAGAAAGAAATTGGCATTCTAGAGTGGGAAAAGGCCAAGGAAATCTATGAGGCTCATCGACATACATACGAAAATATTGAAGAGTAGAACCAGACGGAGCTGGTCAACCCCATTTACGCGCCGGTTATTCGACAACCACTTAAACTACTAAATTCACAGGCTGGGTTGCCAGTCCTCGACGTTCCCATAAATTGAAAAAATGAATCTCAGGCTCGATGGGTCGAAAGTAAGAAAAACTAGCACGACGAAGAAATCCCCTGACCGACGAGCATCACAGGCCAAG
>NZ_JARXHW010000188.1:0-716 GCF_031127805.1 Thalassobacterium maritimum
CCCAAGGCATTGTTACGCGCATCTAAATCCAACAACCGCGCTTGCGCAGCAATCGAGAGCAGCAAAAAGATAAAAGTAAGAATCAGGAACCTCGCCCTGAAACACCTCTGCGGGTACCCCAAACACACGGAGGCGTAGTCTACAAAACTGGCACATATTGCTATCACTATCAGAGCGGGCTCCTAATCTTACAAATAACTCAACCTACGCGAGGATCTGACTAGGCATAGAATCAGAATCCTTGTCGTCCTTATCCTCTTCATCATCACCACATTCGGGATCTTCGACGGGACAACACGCAACAAGATCGGAGCTCAGCGACTGATATTGGCTAAATCCATAGGCTCCAGCAATCAGGCCAAGTAGCAGCAGAAGTAGAAGTTTATTAAGTTTCATAGTTATTTTCAGTTTTGGTGTTTTTATTTAAAAGCATGCAATTCTCTCCATGCTTGGATTAGATTCTGGTTCGGAAAGATCGCCATCAACTCTTGCTGGACGGCCTCTTCTGAAGCTTCAAAGACTTCGCCCGACTCCACGTCGGCGTAGGCAGCTGCGCAGGATTCACCTCTTGTGACTTCGAAGAAATCACGCACAAATTGTTCAAATGCGCCATGACGATTGTGTCCGGTCCTTGGAAGGCTCACCCAGACCCAAGGCTTATGTTGCTGCCGACCTTGATAAAAATAAGAAAAGCTGGGGTACCAGCGTCCGCCATC
>NZ_JARXHW010000189.1:0-713 GCF_031127805.1 Thalassobacterium maritimum
GGGTTCGCCTTCACATAGTCGCTAAAATCTCCCAGTTCCATTTTACGCACCTCGCGCAGAAAAAAGACACCCGCGTTCAAAGCCTGACGCTGCGTGCCTGCAGCAACCCCCTCTTCCACCGCAAGATAACTCAAGAAGCGCTTCAAACCCGCCTCATCAAAGGCCTCCAAGCCATCCTTGTGCTGCAAAAAACGCTCCATGCGCCGAATCCAACCCAAATAGCTTTCCTCCGTTCGCAAAGCCATTTGTCTAACACGCATTAAGCGCACCGTCTCTTCATACCACGGATCTAAAGGCACCTTTGCCTGTATCTCGGACAGCGTGTGCGCATACTGCTGCCGCCCATCACCAAAACCTCCCTCGTTCGGCACATTTGATGCATCCGAAGACATCTCTACCTCAGCGGAGGTCTCCTTTGGCTCGAGCGAATGAACCTCTGATACATTACGCCGAATCGGAGCCTCCCGAAAAAACCAATTCAGGCCATCGGTCCACTGCCTCAACTGCCATTGCTTTGGATGCCGTGCTTCAACAAGATGCTCGATGAAACAACGCGCCGAAACTTTGGTCACTGGAGACGACTCCCGTTTCAAATACCCGAGGTACCAATTAATGATGACGCGATGCCGGTCACGCTCCTTAAGCGGTAAATCTGCCGCCTCTAACGCGTCCGACCATTTAGGGAATGATAATATGGTCATAAGTTCATACAT
>NZ_JARXHW010000018.1:0-84764 GCF_031127805.1 Thalassobacterium maritimum
CTCTGGTAATAGTTCTTTTCATTATTCATATATCAGTTCTTACTATAGTGGACTTTAACCACATTTACACCGTGCCCATGCTGGGCACACTCCAGACGGAGCTATCAACTCCGTTCGCTGCGCTCACTGCGTGATACACTTCTACGATGCATTCTGACACAGTGCTTATTTTGTCGCACTCAATAGGGGTGAACAATTGAGCATTTCTTCCTTGACTGGGTGCTGGAGGTGATCGTATGTTCACTTTACTATGAGCGCTGTCAATTTTCCCAATTGGCGCTCTTGCTTGAGATCAGATGTGGATCTTAGCGAGCAAGAGCGTGCTTCTTTCGAAATTACAATTCGTTGGTTCTTAAGTTATTGCAAATCTATGAAAGCAGGGGCGGATTTTGAGCGAGCCTGGGGGTTTATTGATTTTGCACGTGAGCAGAAGCAGGCTAGTGAGTGGACAATTGAGCGTTGGAAGGAGGCGATTCGCTGGTTCTTTCGTCAGGGAAAGGCTCGAGCAGGAGCTCGGGCGGAGGGGGCGATGCCTGCGAAAACGACGCCTGCGAGTGCTGCTCTGGGGGCGGGGGTAGTTTCGGGGCGAGGTCAGGGCGAGGCCTCCGGGGCAAAAAGTGCCCAACAGGGGCTGGGTGATCTCAATCTTCAGACGCCAAAAATACGGCGTGGCCCGCGTGGTCCTGCCATGCAGGCGGCGCGTTTGAAAGCTTCGGAGCCCGAATGGCGCTTGCAATGTGTGCGGGGGATACGCATACGCGATTTCAGTTACTCGACGGAGAAGGCGTATTTGCATTGGTTGCGGCGTTTTGCGACTTACTGGAAGACGGACGCTTTGGAGTCTCTTGGGGAGAATGAAATCAAATTATACTTGGACCATTTAGCAGTCAAAGAGCGTGTGAGTGGGGGCACGCAACGTTTGGCCCTGAATGCGTTGGTTTTTTATTATCGAGACGTGCTCAAGCTGGAGTTGGGTGATTTTAGTGATTATAAAAAGGCGACGGGGTCGAAGCGGATACCGGTGGTGCTTTCGGTGGAAGAGATTCGGCGCACGCTTGCGTGTATGGCGCCGGAGCAGGCGCTAATGGCTCGCTTACAGTTTGGTGCGGGCTTACGTATTTCGGAGCTGGTGCGTCTGCGGGTCAAGGATGTGGACTTCGAAAATCAGCAGTTGATCGTTCGTGGTGGAAAAGGGGATAAGGATCGTGTGACACTGTTGCCGGAGTCGTTGATTCCGCTGCTAAAGGCGCAGCGGGATCGAGCGCGTGCGCTCTACGAGGCGGATCGTCAGCAGCGTGTAGCAGGCGTCTGGCTGCCGGAGGCACTGGCGCGTAAGTTTCGTCGTGCGGGTGAGCGCTGGGAATGGTTTTGGTTTTGGCCTGCTGCGGGTCTAGCGGCAGACCCGCGTGCTGCGGGCACGGTTCGTCGGCACCACGTGGTTGCAAAATCCTATGGGTATGCCGTTACAGTGGCGGCTCGGGAGGCGGGCATCGCGAAACGGGTGACTTCGCATGTGCTGCGGCACAGTTTTGCGACCTTATTGATGCGCAACGGTACGGACGTGTGTCAGGTGCAAGAACTGCTCGGGCATGCCAATCTCGAGACGACGCGGATCTACTTGCATGTCGAGGGCTCGAAGCGGCCGAATAGCCCGGCGGATGCTTTGTGAGCGTGCGCATCGTTAGATTTGGATTTCGCATAGAAACTGGAGCATGCTTGAAGCTTAATTCAGAGGTCAGAAAACAGAAGATTGAACCCAAACGATGCCAACGCGTCATCTGGGCTGAAGCTCTAGAATCCGTTGATTGGCGGAGCCGCGGAAGCGGAGGCTGGGGTCGGCTTGTAACTGTATGAAGGGGCCGTCGATGAGGACGTCGACGTAGTCGAGCACGGCTTTTTGCGCGGGCGTGAGGTCTTCCAGTAGATAACCGGTCCATAGCCAGATATTTTTTTCGGGGCACTCGGCTTTGACGCGCTGCACCAGCTGCAGTATGTCGGCGCAATTGCCATGAAAGAGCGGGTCGCCCCCGGTCAGGGAGAGGCCATGGCGTGGGATGCGGCTGTCTTTGAGGTCGGCTAGGATGCGCTGGATGAGCGCCTCGGTGACTGGGTGACCGGACTCGGGCGACCAGGTGGACGCGTTGTAGCAGCCGGGGCAACGATGCTCGCAGCCTGAAACAAACAGAGTGCAGCGGTTGCCGGGCCCGTTGATCACATCGAGCTCGATGTAGCGATGATAGTTCATCTTCGAACTAGAGGTGCTTGGTGCGGCGTTTGACTTCCTCTTGCTTGCCGGCGTTGAAGGGGCGGGCGTCGGGATTGCCGAGGTAGCCGCAGACGCGGCGAGTTACGGAGACACGGGCGGGATCGTGATTGCCGCAACTGGGGCAGGTAAAGCCTTTGGCCGTGCACTCGAACTCGCCGGTAAAGCCGCATTCGTAGCATTCGTCGATGGGTGTGTTGGTGCCGTAGTAAGGCACACGGTCGTAGCTGTAGTCCCAAATCGCCTCCAGCGCTTCGAGGTTGTGCTGCATGTTGGGGTATTCGCCGTAGCAAATGAAGCCGCCGTTGGCGATGGGCGGGTAGGCATACTCGAAGTCGAGCTTGTCGTAGGGGTTGACCTGCTTCTCGACGTCGAGGTGGAAGCTGTTGGTATAATACCCCTTGTCGTTGACGCCAGCGATTTGGCCAAACTTCTTGAGATCCAGGCGGCAGAAGCGGTCGCAGAGGTTTTCACTCGGAGTGCTGTAGAGGCTAAAGCCGTAGCCAGTCTCCTCCTTCCAGCGGTCGACGGCGGCACGCAGGGCTTTGACGATGGCGAGCGATTTGCCGCGCAGCGCCTCGCTGTCGAAGACGTGAGTGTCGCTGCCATAGAGCGCGTTGATGCACTCGTGCAGGCCGATATAGCCGAGGCTAATGGAGGCGCGGCCATTTTTAAAGAGCTCCGAAACCGGCTGCTCGGGCTTGAGCCGCACGCCGCACGCGCCCTCCATATAGAGGATCGGCGCCACGCGGGCAGGCACATTCTGCAGGCGGGCGATACGCGTATCGAGCGCTTTGCGGGCGAGCTGCAGGCGTTGCTCTAGGATATCAAAGAAACGTGCCTCATCCCCCTGCGCCTCCAGGGCGATGCGGGGCAAGTTCAAGCTGACCACCCCGAGATTATTGCGGCCTTCGTGGACTTCTTTGCCCTCCGACTCATAGGCCCCCAGAAAACTGCGGCAGCCCATCGGGTATTTGAAGGAGCCAGTCACCTTGACCGTCTGATCGTAATTTAGAATGTCGGGATACATGCGCTTGGACGCGCACTCGAGGGCCAGTTGCTTGATATCGTAATTCGGATCACCCGGCTTGCGGTTGAGCCCCGCTTTGACGCCGAAGACCAGCTTGGGAAAGACAGGAGTCTTACCCTGTTTGCCCAGCCCTCGGATACGATTACGCAGGATAGACTGCTGGATCAGGCGTGCCTCCCAGCTCTCGCCAAGGCCGAAGCCGAGGGTGACGAATGGCGTCTGCCCGTTGGAAGTGTGCAAGGTGTTGACCTCGTACTCGAGTGATTGAAAAGCATCGTAGCACTCCTTCTCGGTGAGCGCTTGAGCGTAGGCCTCGGGGTCGGCGACCTGCCATTGCTTGGCGGTTTCGAGGTGTTTGCCATAGCTGATCGTGACATAGGGCGCCAGCACCTCGTCGATGCGGTTGATGGTGGTGCCGCCATAGATGTGGCTGGCGACTTGGGCGATGATCTGCGCCGTGACCGCGGTGGCAGTCGCGATCGAGCGCGGCGGCTCGATCTCCGCGTTGCCCATTTTGAAACCACGCGTGAGCATCTCTTCCATGTCGACCAGCATGCAGTTAAACATCGGGAAGAAGGGCGCATAATCCAGATCGTGATAGTGGAGATCGCCTGATTCGTGGGCAGCAACGACATCCTTGGGCAGCAGGTATTGCTTGGCGTAGTGCTTGGCCACAATGCCGGCCAACAAATCGCGCTGGGTCGGAATCACCCGCGCATCTTTATTCGCGTTTTCGTTGAGCAGTTCCGCATTGCTCTGCTCGACCAGGCCGTGAATCTCCTGGTTCAGCTTGCTGACACGCTCGCGAGCCACGTCGCGATCGTGGCGATACTCGATGTAGGCACGCGCGATCTCCTTGTGCGGCCCCGCCATCAGCTCGTGCTCCACCAAACTCTGGATTTCCGTCACACAGGTCTCTTTTTGACCCAGGAATTTAGCCGTCACCAAGGCAGTCACTTGGCCCGCATAGGCGAAGTCGTCGATACCCGCCGCATGGCCCGCCTTGTAGATGGCCTGAGCGATGCGTTCGAGTGAAAATGGGATAAAACTGCCATCCCGTTTACGCACAAGGGGATAAGGAAGTGATTGCGGAGTTTCAAATAAAGTTGCCTGAATTGCACTAGATGTCGTAGCCATGCCACCAGGGATGCCCTACATCTAGTGCTCGTTAAAGTTCAATTTGCCTCCACAACATGAGTATAAGCGAACGAAACAGGCTCAAAAAGCAGCGTTGATGCGCCGCCGCCTATTTCATTCTTAGGCAAGCATCCCCTCGCGATTAGCTATTCAAAAGAATGCCTGCGCCCCCTTGCGAATCGCCGGTATTGAGGATGATCTTACCGTCGCTTTTCAGCGTCGCTTGCAGATCCAGCAAATCGAATAAGACAGCAGCAACATCCTCGCTTTCACGAATCTCAGAAAGCGCCTCACCCACAATTTTAGGGCGAACGGCTTCAGCTTGCCCCAGCCGACGGGAGGCTTCTTTCTCGGCATTGGAACTGATAATGGCGACCCGATTCTCCCCGTCCTGCCGCATCGAGGCAGTCACTTGCCGCAGGCGGTTCACCACCTTACGCTCAATTTCTTTGATCATGCCCGCATCGCGGAAAGCAACTTTGCGGATATAGGTCGAGCCCAGGGTGAAGCCCCACTGCTCAGATGTCGGGGAAACTTCCTCGCGCACCTTACGCGAAAGTGCGTCACGATCCTCAAGCAGCACATCTAACTCTAGATTCGATAGTTGCTTGATCACGGCGGTGGACACGTTGGCCGACAAAGAGCCCACCGGATCCGAATTTTCGAACAAGTAAGCCGTAGGATTACTGATGAAACACTCATACCAAATCCCCACGCCCATAGGGGCCCCTTCGGCGGAGTTGACCAATTGATTGCGGAGATAATGCTGATAAATAGTCGTGGAAACCGTATAGACCTTCCCAAAGAAAGGCACCAAGAAGGTGCGTAGCCCGAAACACTTGAAGGGCAAATTGATCCCGGGCTCTTCAAGTGTGCCGATCACTTTGCCAAAGAGCGTGTAGACCAACACTGTCCGCTCCGGAATCACACGCCAAAGTTGAGCCGATCGCCCTATGTTATAAACAATAGGAATCGCGACTAAAGTGATGACACCGCCCAAGATCAGAGAGACTAAATAAGACATGTTAAGCTTTGTCCGAATTGAGGTTGATAATCGTTTGGGAGGCCTTCTTGCGTAGCGGCAAGGAGGCATTGCGCAGGTAGGAGTCTAGAGCCGCTCGTCCGCCATTGGCATACATCTGCGAGAGCGTCTCGAACAGCTCGCGCAGCGGAGCGGCCTCTGCATTGGCCTGATTTTCTGCGATCAAGACCGCCTGCTCCGCCATCTTTAAGCGTTGATCCGCCTCCGCCTTGGCTTGAGAGATTTCGGCGGCCACATTGTTGCTGGTGGTATTAATCGAGGCCAGCGCCTCATCCACTTCATTGGGCGGATCAATGGTCGTGATTAAAGCAGCATCCAATTCGACCCCATAGCGGGCCGCGGTCTTCTTACAAGCCTGCTCCATATATTGATTGATCGTCGAAACATTTTTACGCAGGTCATTGATCGAAATAAATTCAACGAGTTCTTGCTCACTGGAATTCGCGTCAGCGCCGCTGAAAGTGGCGATGCGGTCTCTTAAAACCGAAATGAAATAACCCATAATATGCGCCTGGGGCGACTTCACGCCAAAGACATAGGCATAAAGATTACGCTCACACGGGCGCCAGCGAATCTGCCCGGTGATGGCCACGGTCAGATTGTCCTTAGTCACCGACTCGATCGACTCCTGAGTGATGTCCGGATCCCAAGTGATGTCCGTGGTTTGAATCGTCATGTCCACTTTTATCAATTGCTGCCATGGCCACTTAAAGTAGGGCCCGCCGGGCTTAATGACACGTATCATCGGGTAATCGTAGCGCAGTTTCTCGGCCTCAGAGAGTAAGCCGCCAAGCTCGGGGTCTTCACTGATCAACTGCGCGCCCAGTCTTTGCGCTCGACCGAAGGTTGTTAACACGCCGCGCTCTGTCGGGCCGACCGTATACACTCCGAATAAGAAAACACCCGTGGCTGCGAGCGCCGCGCCTAAGAGAAGCATGAAAATTTCCATAATATATTTTTGAGGAGCCGGTCAAAAGACCGTCACAGACAAGCTAAACTCTCCCTACAATAAAAGTCACGAGCATAACGTTTTATTATGAGCGTTTATGCTCCACACAAAAGACGTGAACATAATTACACTTAAATATTGTCATTGATCCGCCTTCGCTCTCATTCTTAAAGCATGGGACTCCGCTATTTATTCATCGATTTCGACAGTTTTTTTGCTTCGGTGGAGCAGCAATTGCAGCCAGAGCTCCGCGGCAAGCCCGTGGGCGTGGTGCCTTCGCTCAACGTGGCGACGACCTGCTGCATCGCGGCCAGCTACGAGGCCAAGGCCTTCGGCGTAAAAACCGGCACGGGGGTGCGCGAGGCGCGTGCGCTGTGTCCGGACATCGTGTTTGTAGAGGCAGGACACTCCAACTACGTTCAGGTGCACGAACAAATCAAGCAGCTCATCCATCAAATCATCTACGTCGACGCGGTGCTCTCGATCGACGAAATGTATGGCCGCCTACCGCCACATTGGCAGCCGTTGGCAGTGGCGCGGGGCAAAGCCATGGAGATCAAGACCGCGCTCGCCGCAGAAATCGGCCCACACATCCGCGCCTCGATCGGACTGGCCCCGAACCGCTTTCTAGCCAAGCTGGCCAGCAAGCTGGAAAAACCCGACGGGCTGACCACGCTGGACTTCGACGAGCTTCCCGAGAAACTGTATCGCTTCGACTTGAGCGACATCACCGGGATCGGGCGTCGCATCGAGCGGCGGCTCCACACCGCCCGCATCATGGACATGCAGGCCCTGTGCGCGGCCAGTCGGCGTAAGCTGCACCGCATCTGGGGCGGGATCGAAGGCGACCGCATGTGGTATGCGCTGCGCGGTGTGGAAGTGCCCACGGTGGAGACACAGCGCAGCAGCATCGGGCACTCGCACGTCTTGCCACCCAAGCTACGCAGCTTGCACGGGGCCCATGCCACGCTGCACCGCATGCTGCAAAAGGCCTGCCTGCGACTGCGGGCGATGGACTACTTTACCGGGCAGCTAGAGCTCGGCGTGAAGTTCGGCTTCGAATTCAGCTGGGGCGCGGAAACGCACTGCTTCCCCACTCAAGACAACGTGGTGCTGGGCAAATTGCTGAACGAACTCTGGGCGCAACACCCTGGCGACCTACCCGAGCCGACCAAAGTCAGCGTGACGCTCACACGCCTCGAGCCGCTGGCCGCGCACACGCCCTCGCTCTTCGCCGAAGACAACCAACCGCGCCGCATGCAGCTGCAACACGCCATGGACAAAGTAAACAAGCGCTTCGGCGGCCGCACCCTCTACTACGCCGACGCCATGGAAGCGCAAAAGTCCAGCGAAGCCGCCCCGATGCGTATCTCGTTCAACCACATTCCCGATCTGGAGCTAGAGCGCGGCTAGAACCAAGAAAAAGACAAATGAAACCGTTACTGACGACTAAACCTGCCCAACTTCTAGAGCAGTCGCGGCGTCACAGCTAAAGGTCGTTCAGTATTTTGTAGACTCGGGACTCGTAAACATTTGGAGTATTTAGAACATGGCATGGCGCATTGCAGACTACATCGAACGGGGCGAAATTGATAACCGGACAAAGGGCCAGGTGGTCGGGCAACTTTGGCTGAACGGGATCGAGGAGCCGATCATCTTGGAGCTAACAGGCAACCCCTATCGCGACCTCGCGGGGCAGCAGCTGCGTTTCAAAAACCCAAAGCCCAAGCCCATGCCCGAAGACCTCCGCGATTTCGCTCGAGAGCAGACGGGCGTCGTGGGCGACATCACTGCCGCGCGCAAGGTCAAGATTCTCGAAATAGAAGACGACGAGCTTGAGCACTACTACACGAATAAAATCCCCATGCCCTATCATTGGGGCAACTGCCTCTACCTGGAGTGGCACAGTGTCCGTAATGGGCGCGTCGTGATCGAAGCTGCCGACTACGAACTTGTGGTCGAACCGGAGGCCGCCTGGCAAATGTCCGAAGCAGAAGAAGCCGATCAACTCCAAGCCAATGCCCGGGCCATGATCCATTTCATGGATCAGTTGGTTGAAGCCGCCGACCCTGAGGATGACGACGAGGACAGCCCTCAAAGCGAAATCGAAGCCAAGGCCGACGCCGACACTGCCCGCTCGGGTCTGCTCAATGACCGGGTCATCGAACGCCTGAAACAAGACGAGAACGCCAACGCGGAGGACTACTTCCGCATTCTGGAAGAAGAGCGTGAGCGCATGCGCCTCGAGCGCGGCGAGTTCGAGTTCGAGCTCGACCCCTTCAAGCAGAAGAATGCAGCCGAACAAGACGCCGTCATCGATGCCCAGAATGCTGATTTTGAAGAAGCCATGGCCAAAGAAGGCGAGCCGCCCGAAATGGAGCCCGACCCACTTTACGAGCAATGCCGCGAGCTAGGTGAACGCATCCAAGAAGATATCGAACATAACGACTGGCTCCCCGAAGGAGCCCAGGAAGAGCATCCACTCAATGCGCTCCGACACGGTACTTGGTTCGCCTCTGCAAAACTAGCGGGAGCCCTCAATGGACGAGTGGACGAGTGGCCACCTCATCCACTCTTTGCCGGCGACTGCCTCGTTCGCCTAAAAAAAGCGCGCGGCTACTTGAAAGACGCCCTCGCAGCGCTCGACGCGGTCGAGGGCGAGAAGTTGACCGGTCCCGATTGGACGCCCCCGATCCGGGAGGAACTCCAATATGTGCTCCACGAAGTCAAGGGCTTCATCAACGAAGTTCGCGACGTCCTGCGATGGGAAGAAGGCAAGCAATGAGGGCCTAATGATGGTCCTGCTCCCGACCAGGAAGGCATCCGGTGACATTCATAAAAATATAGATCGGCCCATGCGGGGCGATTCCGACCCAAATGATTGCGATGGCGTACGACTCTCCCGCGAGAGCGAAGGGTGCAATACGTCATGGACAAAGTAAACAAGCGCTTCGGCGGCCGCACCCTCTACTACGCCGACGCTATGGAGGCGCAAAAGTCCAGCGAAGCCGCCCCGATACGCATCGCCTTTGGCCACATCCCCGACCTGGAGCTGGAGCGTGGGTGGGATTATATAAGTTAACAAAAAAAAGCGCCTCTCCGCGAGGAGAAGCGCTTTTCGATTATAATATATTAAAAACGAGGCCTACTCGCTGGGCGCAAGCACTTCAGGCAGTGGGCGATCTGTGGCGGGGGCACTGACCTGTTCGACTTGCTCTGCAGTCACCGCCTCCGCATCGACACGCGCTTGCACGACCGGCTTGATAAAAGTCGGCAGGAAGAGTGCCAGCATCACGGCCACCGCAGAGCCGAGGAAGGCTTTACCCGCATCGCGGAAGATCATGTTCGAGACCTTTTTCTTCTTACGCAGCTTCAGGCGTAGCGCGATCCCCACCTCACGACCGGCCAACAGACCGAGAAAGACCCAGGTGGTGCTCATCGGCATCTGCTCCGGCCATGGCACATCCATATCCATAGCCGCAAAGAGCTTAGGAATGTAGTCGACCTTAAAGAAGAGTAACACCATCCCGTAGAGTAGATCGATAAAAGTCGCCGAGCGCACATCGATGGTATTGGTCTTAGTGGTGACCACGCGCTGAATCGCCCCGCCTTTTTCACGGAATAGATAGCCCTGCAAGAGCACCATGCCGCCAAGCGCACAAACCAAGCCTACCAGCGAGAGCTCACGCGGCAAATAAACAAAAATATTGGCCAAATCCTGGATCAGCCACATCGACCAAAGAAAGCCAGTCGAGCCCCATTGAAAGATCATCCAAAACGGGTGTAACTCATTGTGCGGCCCCTCGCCATCTCGCTCCGCGGCTACCTTGCGCTCCATCAAGTAAATGACCAACCAATACAGAGCCAGCCCCAAAGCAAAGGCAATCGCATAGCCCACTAAGGACTTCTGCATCATTGAGTTAAACAGGTCGACCGCATCCTTCGGCGTCTTCCCCTGCTGCGCCGCGACCAGCCCCTTAAAGCCAGTCAGAACCAAGAGCGAAGTGCTCACCGGGATCCCCATCCGCGTCAGAATTACCAAACAAAGCGGCGGAATCACAAAGAGCCAGGTGATCGCTCCACCAAAGGCCTTCGGGTGGGCGATATTCTTGCCCGCAGCCGCAAGCCGCCCAAATGCAGGATCCCCACCATTCACTATCCAGCCCCAACTCACAGTCACCACCATGATTCCGGAAATCCAGATCCACAGCGTCCACCAGGGGCGCTTGCTATTAGAGGACAAAAATGTCCCCAGAGTTTGGATCGAGTCATTTGCAACGATCGCGTACGCAGCGAGGGCAAAGCCCAGAATCATGAATATATCAGACATAAGAAAATAGTAAGACTCAGTCTGCACAGGATTTCGCCGTAAAATCCAGCCGATTATGGCAACAATTCCGTCAAATAAACACGACGCTACAAAATTAAATGGCTTAAGATTCCACACTCTAATTACACCGACGCGCACCGCTTAAGTCAGGTCCGTTGCCGGCACTAACATCCTCAAAATTCTCCTGACCTAACTTAATTTTTGAACCAACTAAGTTATTGACAATAGCCAAACCATTCATTTTGAGTCATCAAAATGAACAAAGATGCCAATCAAACAAATCTGTATTCTCGAGCTTTTTCGAGCCGAGCGATGCAGCTCTCCAGCCTAATGCTCGCCTCTTCGGCAGCATTCACAAGCTACGGGCAAGAAAGCCTCCAAGACGGCGACAACGAAGTCTACGAACTAAAGGACTTCACCGTCGTCTCGACCGGCACCCGCACGGAGCGGCTACTCATCGACGTGCCGATCAAAACGGAAGTGCTCGGCAGCGACATCTTTGAGTCCGCCGCGATCACAGAGCTGGGCCAGGCACTGGAGTTGCTCAATGGCGCCCGCACCGAGGCGAACTGCCAAAACTGCGGCACCGCCGAGATCCAACTGCTCGGCCTGCCGGGCAACTACAACCAGATTCTGGTCGACGGTCTGCCGCTCTTCACCGGCGTGGCCGCGGTCTACGGCATCGATCAGGTGCCCACCATCGCCATCGACCGCATGGAAATCGTCAAAGGCGGCGGCTCCGCGCTCTACGGCCCCGGCGCCGTGGCGGGGGTGGTCAACTTGATTCCGGAGGAGCCCTACGAAAGTCACACTCACATCGACAGCACCTTTCGCAGCACCGACGGCGAAAGCCCGATCTACCAGAGCCAGTTTGCCAGCTACTACGTGAACGAAGACGGCTCTTTCAAGGCCTCGCTCTACGGCCTCTACTCCGACCAAAACGAGTATGACCGCGACGGCGATGGCTTCACCGAAATGGTGGAACGCGAAAATCGCGTCATCGGCACCAACCTATGGTGGACGCCCACCGATCGCACCCGCCTGCGCGGCAACTACCAATACATCGGCGAAGAGCGCCGTGGGGGCGACAGCCTCGGCAAACCGGAGGAATTTGCCCAAGTCGCCGAAGCACTCGACACCGATTACCACTGGGCGACGCTGGCCTGGGATCAGCAACTGGCCGACGACTGGAGCATGACGCTCTCCGCTGCCATGGTCGACTTCCAGCGCGACAGCTACTACGGCGGCACTGGCGGCGAAATCATCGATCCCGCCAGCGACGTCATCGACTACAACAACCAAACCGTCAACGGCGGCGGCAATGCCGAAACGGAAGCCTTCTTCGGCAATCCCACCGACGGCACCGGCGGGGGCGCCTACAATAGCTTTGGCCAGACCGACACACGCTCCTACATCTTCGACGCCAAGTTTCAATACGATGCCGGGCAAGTCGGCGAAACCGGCGAGCACCGCTTCGTATTCGGCTTTCAATATGAGACCGAAGCGATCAAAGACGACCAGCTCAACGCTGAAGGCGACTTCCTCGCCATGCTGCACGACGACAGCTTTAGTAACCTCGGCTTCTTCCTGCAAGACGAGTGGCAGCTCAACGACCGACTCGAAATTGTGCCCGGCATCCGCATCGACAAGGCCAACACACTCGACAACTGGGTATTCTCCCCACGCATCGCAGCTCGCTACACCGCCAGCGACACGGTCACCCTGCGCTCCAATCTCAGCAGCGGCTTCCTCGCCCCTCGCGTCTTTGACGAAGACATCCACATCGAAAACATCGGCGGCACGCCGCGCGACATCGTGAATGCCGACGAGCTCAAAGAAGAGCGCTCCTACACCTTCGCGCTCGGCCTCGACTACAGCCCCGCCTCCTTCCAGGGCCGACTCAAGACCTCGGTGCAAGCTTACTACACCATCCTGAAAGACTCCTTCGACCTCGACGAGAGCACACTGCGCATCGAAGGCGGACGCGAGAAGATCGACCGCGTCAACACCGACGGCTCCACCATCTTCGGCATCGAGCTCGACGCCGCCTACCAGTTTAACAACAATTGGTCAGCCAATGCCGGGCTCGCCTTCAGCCAAGCGCGCTACGATGAGGAAGACGCCGACCGCGGCACCGACCACTACAATAAAACGCCCGACTGGACCGGACTGGTGCAGCTCAACTACGACAACGACGACCTCTTCGACGCCTACCTCGCGCTCAAGTGGACCGGCGAGATGTATGTCGACCGCCTCGACTCTGTTACAGAGCCCGGCGTAGAAAAAAGCCCACAGTTCTTCGTGGTCGATCTCGGCATCAGCAAGAAGTTCGAGTTCGAGAGCTACGACCTCACCCTACGCGCCGGCATCAACAACGTGCTCGACGCCTATCAAGACGACCAAGAGTCCGGCTTTGAGCGCGACCCCGGCTACGTCTACGGCCCGCGCACACCGCGCACTTTCATCCTAGGCGCCCGCATCGACTTCTAGCGCATGCCCATCGCTACAGCCATTCGTGTCATAAGCTCCCTCTGGGGCGGCGCCTTACTCGTCGGAACGAGTTTGAGTGCCGTTCCAGTAGGGACAAGGCTCGACAACCCAGACGACCGACGCCGCATCGTTCAAGCCCAGGGTTACCGCTTGCTCCAGTCCGAACTGCGGCCCGAGGTGGAGGTCGTTATTTTCTTTTATTCCGCCTCTTGGTGCGCGCCCTGTAAACAAGCCGCCAAAGCGCTCAGCCAAGCCTACCCCGACATCATCACAGCCGAGCCGCGAATAGAGGTGCTCACCTACTCCGTCGATTTCAGCGCCGACGCGCGAGCCGACTATCTACGCGCGGCAAACTATCCATGGCCCGCCATCGCACCCGAGCGGATTGGCAAGGCTCCATGGCCCGACAGCATCGCCGGCGGCACGCCACAATTTCAAGCCTTTGCCATTTCCGAGCAAGGCTGGCAAGCGATCACCACTCCCGGTGACGCACCCACTGTCTTCAAGGCAGCATTTACGTTTTTAGCCATAGACAATACGGACACAATCGCAGCTCCCTAAAAGCAATAATCGATCTTCACATGTTACTGAAAATCTCTTTCAATACCAGCAGATAACCCGGCTGTAACAAAACCGCCACAATTCCGACACCCAAGCTTAACGATAGAGCCCTTTCTTTTAAAAATGCTTTCTGCTATCGAATCTCGCTCATCTATGAAAAAACCACTTTTACAAATCCTGGCATTGGGCTGCGCCCTCGCACCATTTAGCCTATCCGCACAAAACAAGGTTACAGAAACGCGCGATACTTTGGATAAATGGGTCGAAACCCGCCAAATCATCTCCAAGGAGAAATCAGACTGGAAAATCGAACAATCCATTCTAGGCGATACCGTGCAACTGCTGAGCAGTGAATTGGCGCGCCTCGAAAAGTCCCTGGAAGACCTTGAAGCCTCAGCCACCGCGGCTGACGAGGATCGCAGTCAACTGGCCGCCGAAAAAGAAGCCCTCAGTGCCGCGGCCGCCATCGTCGAATCCCAGATAGGCACGTTGGAAACTCAACTCAAACGCATTATTAAAGCACTCCCAGAGCCACTGATCAATAAGATCAAGCCGCTGGTGCGCCGCCTGCCCGACGATCCTAGCGACACAAAACTCTCGCTGGGCGAACGTGTGCAAAACATCGTTGGCATACTCAGTCAGGCCGATAAATTCAATACCACGCTCACCGAAACCAGTGAGTCACGCGAAATCGCCGACGGCAAAATCGTCGAAGTGCGCACCCTCTACTGGGGACTCGCCATGGCCTACTACGTAGATGCCTCTGGCGAATATGCCGGCATCGGCTACCCGGGCGCCGACGGCTGGGAATGGCCACAGCTTGAAGGCAAGGGCCCCGAAATCAAACGCCTCCTCGACGTCTACGAAGGCGCCGAAGCCATCCAATTCGTCGAAGTGCCCGCACGCATCAACTAAAGCTCAACTTTTGCCACACCATGCAAACCACCGCTAAATCCATCTTTGCTGCGATCTCATTGCTCGCACTTCCTTTCGGCCTCGCCAGCACTTCTCAGGCGCAGTCCTTTAACTCCGCCAGCGAACAAGCCAGCAGCGATCTCAAAAGCGCGCTCACGCAACTTGCAGAGACTCGCGCCGAAATCGCCACCGACAAGATTCCACTCATCCGCGAAGTCTCTTCGCTAGAAGATAAGGTCAAGCAAAAGACCGACGAGCTCAACCGCCTGCGTCGCCTACGTGACAACAGCGACCTCGGGCTCAACCGCCTACGCGATCAAGTCGAAGCCATGAACGCGCAAAATGAATACGCGGCTGGCCTACTCGACGAATTTGTGCGCTCCTTTGAAACACGCATCGACTACAGCGAGGTACAACTCTACTCCGAAGCCGCCGAAGAAGCCCGCCTCGCCCTCGACGACTCCGACATGTCCCAGGCGGATCGCTTCAGCAAACAAATCGCAGTGATCGGTGTCGCACTCGACCGCTTAGAGCAACTCACTGGCGGTTATACCTTCGAAGGCAAAGCGCTCGCTCCCACCGGGGAGATTGAAGAAGGCACCTTCGCAGCCTTCGGCCCCTCCGTTTATTTCGCCTCCAAACAGTCCGCGCTCGCAGGCACCACCTTCAGCAAGCTCAACGCCGCCGAAGCCGCCATTGCCGTGCCCGGCGAAGCCTACAGTGCTGGCATTCGCACCTTCATTGAATCCGGCCAAGGCAGCATTCCCGCCGATGCCACACTCGGCAAAGCACTCAAGATTGTGGAAGGTAACGACTCCATACTCGAGCACCTGCAAAAAGGTGGCAGCGTCGGCGTCGTCATCATTGGCCTCGGTGTAATCTGCTTATTACTGGGAGCCTTCAAGGTGATCGAAGTCACCGCCTTCAAAACTCCCGCTCCCGAAGATGTGCAAAAGATCATCGGTCAAATCGAAAACGGCGACCTCGCCAACGCACGCACCACCGCCGCTGGCATCCCCGGCAAAGGCGGCGCACTTCTGGTCAAAGGTGTCGAGTTTGCCGACGAAAAACGCGGCACTTTGGAAGAAATCCTCTACGAGAAGATTCTCGCAGTGCGCCCTGGTTTAGAACGCTTCCTGCCCTTTATCGCACTCACTGCGGCCGCCGCGCCACTCCTAGGCCTACTCGGCACTGTGACCGGTATGATCAAAACCTTCAACCTGATCACCATCTTCGGCACCGGCGACGCCAAGAGCCTCTCCTCCGGTATTTCCGAAGCACTGGTCACGACCGAGCTGGGGCTAGTGGTCGCCATCCCTGCCTTGATTATTCACGGCCTGCTCTCACGCATGGCCCGCCAGAAGATCGGCGACATGGAACAGACAGCTGTCGGTTTCATCAATGGCGTCATCGGCGCACGTAACAAAGATAAATAAAGCGACCATGCTCGAAAAAATCATAGACATTTGGTTCAGTGGCGGATGGGTCATGATCCCGCTCGCACTCCTTGCCGTCTTGATTTATTCAAACGGCATCCAGCTGCTGCTCTTTTTAAGTAAGGGTAACATTCAACTCGGCCACGAGAGCGAATGGATGACTTGGATTTATAACCCCTCGCAGGCCAAAGGCCGCGCGGGCGAAATCATCCGCTACACCCAGGAAAACGTGACCGCCGCCAAACATGTGCGCAACCGCTTCGAAGAAGTGCGCCAAACCATGCTGCACAATATCGAGCGCCGTCTCATTTTTCTGAATACACTCGTCGCCGCCGCACCCCTGATGGGGCTGCTCGGCACTGTGATCGGCATGCTCGGCACCTTCGCCGCCATCTCCAGTGGCGGCGGCGCCGAAACAGCCGCCATGGTCGCAGCTGGCATCTCCGAAGCACTCATCACCACCCAGACCGGCCTCTTCGTCGCACTTCCCGGCATCTTCCTCACCCTAATCATTCGCCGCCGCAAACACGCCGTCGAAGCCGCACTCGCACGCATCGAATCACTCAGCCTCACGAAGCTGCAACTCGACTAAGCGAATTCCTCATTCCTAATTTTTAATTCCCAATTTTCAAACCATGCGCCGCAACCTAGCATCCGATGACCGCGACGACGTAGAGATCAATCTCTCGCCGATGATCGATATGGTCTTCATTCTTCTCATCTTCTTCATCGTCACCACCGTGTTCGTGGAAGAGACCGGCGTCGAGGTCAACAAGCCCGAAGCCGCCGCTGCCGTTCAACTAGAAAAGAACAGCATCCTGATCGCCGTCACTTCCGATAACAAAGTGATTTACGGTGGACGCGATATCGGCGTCGGCGGTGTATCGCCCATCGTCAAACGACTCACCTTACAGGAAGACATCCCCGTCATCATCCAAGCCGACGCAGGCGCCAACCACGGCATCTTCGCCCGTGTCTACGGCGAAGCCAAACTCGCAGGCGCCAAATCCATCAACTTCTCCACAAAACGCTAAGCAGCGCTACGACGCTGCGACGCTGCGGTTCTCTAGTTTTCAGTTTCACACACCCGAGCTCCGACACTCTCGCACTCGCAACTTGTTACAATGGCACAGATCTATCATCCACCACAACACCGCAAAAGCATGACAGCCGCAGGCTCTCTGCTGGGCATCGGCATTAGTGGACTCCTCTTTCTCGCCATCCCGCTGACGCAGATCTTCACCACCTACGAGAAATCTCCTGAAGAGATTGAGGCGCTCGACATTGCACCCCCCCCTCCACCGCCACCGCCAGAGGATCCACCGCCCCCCCCCGAACCGGAACAAGAAGAGCCGCCACCAGAACTCAACACACCGCCTCCGCCCATATCGTTGGAACAGCTCGACATGGCCCTCAACCCCGGCACGGGTAACTCCATGGCCGGCGACTTTGCACTGCCCAGCTTCAATGTAAACAGCAGCGATCTAGGTGGTCTGGAAATTTTCGAACTCGGCGATGTCGATTCGCCCCCGCAACCACGCACTAAAATCGAGTTCAGCTATCCCGCAGCCGCAAAACGCAAGGGCATCACCGGCGTGGTCAAAGTGGAATACGTAGTCAACGAAAACGGGCACGTCGAAAAGATCAACATCGTCGAATCGCCCAGCAACATTCTGTCCAAAGCCACCGAAGAAGTGCTCCAACGCGCCCGCTTCGAGCCCGCACAAAAATCCGGCCGCGCCGTAAAAGTCCGAATGCGCGCCGCCATTCCATACCGATAGAAATAGTTAACCAGTTTTCGGTTTATCCGTTTCCAGTTTTAAAATTCAGCACATTTCCAAATGAACAAGATCACCGCACTTCTCTTCGCCGCAGGCATCACAGCCAGCTCGCTCACAGCGCAATCCAATATCAATAACCAACTTTGGAGCGATCCGAGCTTCCAGAAAGAGTTCCTCGGCAGCTATGGCTTCCTCGCCGGAGCCGAACCACAAATCTCCGATGAAGAAAAAGAAGCCCTGCGCAATCTCATCGATCTAATCAAAGCGAGCCCCAAAGCAGCCATTCAAGCCCTGGAACCACAGATCACCCAAAGCAGTAGCGCCGCCTTCGACTTCATCCTTGGCAACCTTTACTTTCAAGATGGCAACCTCTCCAAGGCCGAACAATACTACGGCAACGCAGTGGTCAAGCACCCCGATTTCCGCCGCGCCTACAAAAACCTTGGTCTAGTGCAAGTGCAACAAGGCAACTTCGATAAAGCCATCAAAACCATCTCCAAAGCACTCGAGCTGGGCGAAGTCGACGGACGCTCGTATGGACTCCTCGGGTACGGTTACCTGACACAGGAAAAATACTATCCCGCTGAAGCCGCCTACCGTCAGGCCATCCTAATGCAACCCGAGGTCACCGACTGGAAGGTGGGCCTAGCCCGCTGCCTGCTCGAAACAGAACGCTACGCCGATGCGATCGCACTCTTCGACACCCTACTACTCGACGATCCCAACAACGCCGACTACTGGATGCTGCAAGGCAACGCCTACCTCGGCAAAGGCGAATCACTCACCGCAGCCAAGAATCTGGAAATGGTGCGCCGCATGGGTGCAGCCGAACTCAGCACACTCACATTGCTCGGCGACATTTACATGAATAATGCCTCCCCCGACTTGGCACTGGAAGCCTACTTGGCCGCCACCGAGCAAGCCACAGCCAACGACAGTCAGGCACTCCTACGCGCAGCCGATCTGCTCACCCGCAGTGGCAACTATGAACAGTCGCAAAAGATCATCGCTCAAATCCGAGCAAAGCTCGCGCTGGCAGAGGACGATGAACTCACGCTGCTCACCCTCGAAGCCAAGATCGCTCGCGCACAAGGCGACGACCAGGCCGCAGTCGAACTACTTTCCAAGATCGTCGAACGCGACGCCCTCAATGGCGATGCACTCATCGAACTAGCTAATTTCTATGCCGACCAAGGCGACATGGCCAAGGCCATCAACCGCTACGAGCAAGCCGAGAAAATAGAAGCCTTTGAACGCGAAGCATTGGTTGCACACGCTCAGGCCCGCGTCCGCAACGGCGAATATAAAGAAGCCCTGCCCCTGCTACGCCGCGCGCTACAGCTTAAGTCCGACAGCAATCTGGAAGACTACGCACAACGCGTCGAAAAAGCCGCTCGCAGCCAAGGCTAAATCCTTGCTCACGCGCCAAGCCGTCACTCAATCGACACCCGATATCATCCCTCCCGTCACGGCACCGTCACGGGACACCTAAGCTTCACTAAAGTCACCTCCATGTTCATTGCTCGCCAACGCTAACTGCGCTAGGATGATGCAGTGAAAACAATACTTAAATTCGCCCTTCTGCTGACACTATTAGCTCTAGGAAATATCACAACAGCTACTGAATCGCCGGCGTTGAATAACATTCTACAAAAGCACTTAGAAGCCACAGGAGGGCCGAAAAACTGGGATTCTGTCGAAAGCATTCGACTCAGTGGTAGCATTGAGCGCCAAGGTAAGACAGTAGATCTCGTCATAGTCAAAAAGCGCCCCAATCAAATTCGAGCCACCATCACCATCCCCGGACCGAATAACGAAATGTATCAAATGATTCGTGCGCATGATGGCCACAATGGATGGACCGCGACAAGACTCGCTGGAGCCACTGAAATGGTCCGCAAGCCCCTCGATGACGAGGCCGCGTCAGATTTACTCGCCGACTCTGGAGTCCTGCCACCACTGGTCAAATTGTGGCGTGAAGGTGCAAGAATACAATTAGCAGGCACAGAAAACTTCGAAGGAGAAAATGCATTTGTGTTGGAAATCGAACAAAGCGAGAAGCAGCATACACATCGTTTCTTTGTATCCAGAGATAGCTATCACTTACTGGCGCATCACATTCAAACACCTACAGACATAACAGAAACTTCATTTTATAATTACACAGAACGTCAAGGCGTCTACCTTCCGACTCGCACTACGATGAATGCAAAAAGCACAGGAACATCCATAATGCATGTGAAATCAATTGAGATCGGTGTCGGCATCTATAAAGAATATTTCAATGCTGGTGATCCGCTACAAACTGCGAACTACTAAACTCTCTCATAAACAGCTGCGTGATGAGTCAGCAGAATAGAAAGGCGCAGGCGCACAACATCCATGAAAACCAGATTAATAAATCATGTGAAGCACCTCACACTGCGCACTCACATAGCATGCCTTTCACTCGGCTCCCTATGCGCCAGTCCGATGGACGCCAGCTTAAACATAAACGAAGGCGTGCCGATTGAAATCCGAGGGATCATGGCCTACCAAGGTCAGTACCAATTTTCAGTCTACAACGAACAGACCCGCGCACGCTCATGGGTCGCCATCAATCAAAGCTTCGCAGGGATACAGATACACGCCTATGATCCCCAAAACATGATAATTCATGCCAGTTACGGGGGGCAAGAAGTCACTTTGTCTTTAGCCCGCCACTCACAACGTCCGAATATCATCCAGATCTATCGTGAAGAAGAGCTTGAAGAAAACTCACTTCCGAGCATCTCAAGTAAAGCTGAAATTCCAGCCCTGGTTGCAGCCTATGAGGAAGCCCAGCTGGAAACACTCCCCGAAGCCACACACCCGCTTTATGAGCTGCTGAAGCAGACCACAGCGAATCGTGTCCAAAGCTATAAGGGCGAACTCGAAGCCTCGTTAAACCCCAAGCCAGAGGCCACAGCAAGCGAACTAAGTGCACGCATCAGTAGCCAAAGGGGCCCCAATAATGTCAACTCCCGCCCGTGGGCCTCTGACCACATCGAGCTACACGGAGCACCGGAGTAAGGTTCTATTTATCAGCGACAAATGCCTGAATCGCATCGAGCCCGGCAGCCTTCGAAAGCACCCGGCCTGAAGAGCTGACCTCGACAAGGACTGGCATTTCGTCCGATGCGGAGTAATGCTGAAAACTCTTACAATAGCCGGCAGATAAATAAGCAGGCATCGCTTGGATACTAGGCTTTACAGAGTCCGCGATCGCTTGAATGCCTGCCTTACTCGCAGCTGTATCCAAATAAACTGCTACTGTTACCTTGCGACTAGTCTCATCTAAAGAGCGATAATATCCGTCCAATCGCAGCACGGCCTCTAGTAGCTCAGGCTCAGACGAGTCACCATATAACAAAAACCAATTCTGTGTCTCCACGACATCCTCCTGCCTAAGCGGGTTTTGCCAGACACTCTCTCCCGTCATAATACGATTGGCTAAAAAGTAGGCCATACGAGGCATATTGGGAACATTGTCAGTATTGCGCTCACGCTCGATTTCAGCCTGAACATTGGTCTGCTCCAAAGAAAGCTCGTAATGACCAACGCGCGGAAATTCCGCTAGCAATTTTCCATCGTCCAACGGACGTATCAAGACAAAGCGCGTATCTGCCGGGATGACCCGATCTCCATTCTCAGGCGTGTAGTCCTCGACCAGCTTAGCGTAAAAAGGCAATGAGGCTTCCTTAGCCTCACTAAATATCGAGGCCGACAACACCTGAATACCCAAGAAAAAACAGTACAAAACGATTGAATATTTCATTCGATAAAAAATTGGATGACAATGAAGCATGTTCACAAAAAGGCACCCTCGATTAAAGAGGGTGCCTTTGAAAAGGAACTTAAACCGAGTAAGGTCTACTTACGACGACGAGTTGCAGCAACACCAAGTGCAACAGCACCGAAAATCGCAGCGAAGGCCGAAGGCTCTGGAACCGCTGTTCCAGTAATTGCGAAGTTATCGTAATCGCCTTCAAGGGTCGGAGTGAATGTGTAAACACCATTCGCATTGTTATCAAATGCACTCAGGTCCACAGTTTCCAGTGCCCAGCTACCACCGTCTGGACGATAAGCATAATACAATGTGAGATCGCTATAACCCGCACCTGAAAAATTCAGAGTGAAGGTATCATCTCCAGTTAAAGAGCGGAAACCTTGTTCAGCACCCCCAGTATTCTGATCAAACGCAGTGAAGCCAGATGTTCCAGGAGTGTCGATATTCAGCTCGCTCATGAAATTGCTGAACGCATTATTAGCGGATGTATCATTCGCCGCCATAGTGAAACCAAACTCAGCCTCACCAAAGTCACCTGGATTGTTAAAGTAAGCAACTGAATGACTCCAAAAGGAATTCGCAGTATTTTTTTGAACACCCCAATTGGCGGTTGATGAAGTAGCATTAGCAGCGAGACCGTCAAAGTCCCAACCTGCCACAAATGTTTGTGCAGAGGCAGACGCGGCACTCAGAACAAGAGATGCGATAATTATGTTTTTCATTTTTGTAATATAATAATTAATTTTATAAAGGAAACGTCACCGAAGTTTACTCAGCGAAATATCCAAGCTGTGAAGGAACCGTCCAACCAGCAGTCCAAGTGTCACCCGTAGGGTCGAATGCACCCTTGTAAGATACGGCATCGAAGAAAGTGCCGATGTATGGCTCAAGATCCTCAATAACTTTACCGTAGTTAGCAGGCTTAAGATAGACACCACCAACTGAATAACGCTTCGCAGTTGAAAGCACGGCGTAGTTTGTGAAACCACCAAGGTAAGGATTGTCGAATGTGTTACCTCCAGTGCTCAGTGCCAAATCTGCTGCGCCTGCATCGTGATCAGCAACTGTCTCAGTAGCAAATAACCCAGCATCGCGATACCAGATGTTGTTACGGATATTAAGCAAGCCGTTCTCAAGCTGAGCAACCGAGCTAGTGCTTTCAATTTCACCCGATCCAACGGTGCCATTGATATCAAGCGAAGCGATACCAGACTCAACAATGATAGAGTTGAAGAGGCCACCAGCTCCATTTGCGTCGTAGTCGATTTGACCACCGCCGTTGCCGCTCTTCACATCTTCACCTGTGCCGATAACAGTCATGTTGTAGATAACAGGCACAGCGTAGGGCTTCGCACCAGCTTGGTCGTCACCGTCGAACTCGCCACCTTTGTCACCATCAACACCATTGTTAGCGAGAACAGCAGCCCAGAATTGGCCGAGACCCGAGAAACCTTGGTCGTAGTCGAAAGCGTCGTCGTTGTTGTATGCAGAAAGAAGATACTTCGAGTTAACGGTACCACCGAACCACTCGAAGCCGTCATCCTGACCAGCGATCACCTCGACATATTCGAGAACTGTGCCAGCGCCAACGCCACCCATGGTCAGACCATTGATTTCGTTGTCAGCAGAAAGATTGAAACCACCGTTACGGATAGAAACATACTTAATGATACCGCTGCTGTCATGGGGTGCATCACCACCATAAACACCATACATGTTAGGCTCGACATCCTCAACACTTGGCTCAACCAAGCCTTCGATGAAGTCCGTGCCAGCGACAAGAAGCGCATTGGATGCGGACTGATCGTTATTGATAGGTGCATTACCCAAAACGATCACACCACCCCAAAGACCAGTTACAAGCGTATCGCCAGCAACAGGAGCTGTAGGTGCATTCTTGGGATCAGGATCACCCTCGAAAGTGAAAATGATCGGGTCCGATGGAGTGCCAATCGCTTCGATTTGAGCACCACGTGTAACCACCAAAGTGCCGGGCTCTTGGATCACATTATTGGAACCATCTTTAACACCAATCTTACCATAGATAACTGTACCTTCTGGAATTGTCAGCGTGCCATCTGTGACATAAACAATCTCAGTAAGAAGATATTTGTTAGCAGAATTCAGTGTAACGTCACCAGAGATCGGACTATCGATCTCGAAGTAACCATCAACATTAGCTGAAGTCGCAACGCCAGCATAAGTAGCTGTTGCTGAAAACGCTGCGAGAGCAGTGAGTGAAGTGATTTTTTTCATTTATATTTACTATCTAAGTAGGAATTACTTTGTTTGTTTTGTCCCTGCTTCTTGCAGAGGCACCTAGTATCCCAGAAACAAATAACAAGCAGGTGCCAGTTTTGTGACGTACAGGTTAAAACTCTACAGTGCCACTAATCGAGTAGCTGATCCCAGCACGATAACTCTCGTACTCCTTCTCATACCCCTCTACATCATAATACTTTTGGCGCACTGAGTCCGTTATATTTTTTGCCGAGAAAGAGATTTTATAACGATCGGCGAAACGCTTTGATATCGTTAAATCGACGGTATCGTAGCTGGCCTCATATATATCATAATTGGTAATCAACGAAGTCGCCTTCAAAGTATCACTCACCATATAATAAATAAGTGACACACGCACGCCAGACTCTGGATTATCATAAGTCAGATCGAAGTTCAGCAAACTCTCCGGCTGCTCCGTAAGAGCACGCTCATCTGAAACAGGACGCCCAACCGCATTCTTCGATGCGATCTCGATCGGGAAGCGCTCCACAGTACCATCAATATATGTAAAATTCCCTCCAACAGAAAGGTAGTCCAGGCCGGACCAAATAAAGCCCAAGCTCTTACGCCCCTCCAACTCGACGCCGCGCAAGGTAGCCTCATTGGGATTATTATACCAACTATACAAATCCGCATTCACACTCTCGGAACGTGTCATCACATTATAGTCACTGTAATCAAACGGATCAGGATTTGAGACAGTGGACTTAAATGTATCTGCTCCAATTCCATTCACTTTCTCAATGCGATCCTGCACAGTCTTCTGGAAGACTGTAACGCTAAATGAATCACCCGCATCGTTCATATAACTAAAACCAATATCTAAGCTCTCCACCTCCGACGGCTGCAGACTAGGATTACCGACATCTACGTCACTTCCAGAGAAGGATGCGGTCGCATAAGGCGACACCTCGCGCGCAGAGGGCAAAGCGATCGTTTGCGAATATGCAAAACGAAGGTTAATCTGATCGTTAAGACTATAAATCAAACTCAAACCAGGATACCAATCCTCCACTTCGTACCCACCCGAACTCGGACGCCCTGCCAATGGATTACTAGCCCCAGCCCCCTTCAACTTGGTGTCTCCATTCACTCTTACATCTGAGCTATTGCGCTCAAAACGATAGCCCCCGACAATGCGGAATTTCTCAAACAGCGTCTGATCCAACATAAAATATTGCCCTGTTGACTCTGAATTCAGATCCACATCAGCAGCCACTTCGTATCCGGAAGCTGCTAGCTCATCAAAAAACATAAACATCGGGTCACTAGGATCAGTGACTCCCGGCACTGTGGTGTTAGAAGTATCAGACAAATCCACACCAAGGAATGATACGTATTCATCAAAGACACTTCGCTGCGCCTCCGTGCTCAAATACCCGAGCTTCAATTGTGTCTGAAACTCGCCCTCTAAATCACGCTTAAAAGTGATGTCGTATTTATCGCTCTCTTTTTCTTCAATAATCTCACGCCAACTAGCAAATTGCGCTCTGGAAACGCCTGCGGAATTAGCAGATGGCTGCAAAGTCCAATCACCACTATCCAAAAGAATCGCGCGCGTTTGAATAAAGCCAGGTTCATCTTGCGAAGCTCGATCTCGCCCGAGCCCCCACTCAAACTGAACTTCATCAAGCACTTTGCCGTCGAATTCAAAAGTATGATCTCCCAAAACCTGATCACTCACCAATCGACGCTCGGTGTATCTCAGTGTCTCCTGACGCTCAGTATCTAAAAAATCTCCATCATTGGAGAAAGGATCATTCGTATAGCGCTGCCCCATGAGCGCCTCGACTTCATCTTCACTCACGCGCAAATCGAGACGATGCAGACGAATTTTATGTGCCTCATCTAGCTCAAATCCCACACCAAGCAACCACGACAAAGTCGAACTGTAAGTGCTCTCCTGCCATGTACCTTCTTGATAGCCAACAGCACGATCCGGATCCAAAAAGACCTCAGGACTTAATGTATCTGTGCCAGATAAGGCGGCCGCACTCCGAAAGTAGGTCCCGTCCTCAATCATACGAGCTTTACGACTATAATTCACGCCACCGATCACACCAAAACGATAACGATCGGCCCATTCATAACCGTGGCCGGCACTAAGCTTAAAGCCATAATCCATACCTGGTGTCGTCGTTTTCGCGTGATTATCACGCCCGAGCGCGTCGGTAATCGCATTGGCCTCTGCAATTGCAGCATCTTTTTCAGCTTGAGTAATGAAACCACTTGGCGGTGATGTAGGCAAAGGCCAGACCGCCTTGTTTAAATCTTCAGGGAATGACCTCGCGACGTCAGGAAGCGCACGATCTTCAGCCCCATTTGCCCACTGATCCTGACTGGTCACACGACCTGAGGTTAAGAAATCATCATTGCCTGTTGCATTACTATGATAGCCCAAACTGGTGGAAAAATTAGCAAAAAACCCATCGGGTAGTTCTTTAATTTTCATATTAATACCACCAGTCGAAGTCGCCGGTTGGTCTGGCGTAAAAGACTTGGTCACTTCAAGGCCATCAAACAGACCCGAGGGAAATAGGTCCAACTGCACAGCTTGACGATCCGGATCGGGACTTGCAATAGGAAGGCCATTCAGAGTGGTACTTACATAACGATCCCCCAGCCCACGAATCACAGCATACTTTCCGCCAACAACGGATACACCCGAAACACGCTTAATCGCATCACCAATGTCACTGGCCGCAAACTTCGAAAAATCCTCTGCGCTCATGACACTCAAAACAGATTCCGAATTCATGACCAAATCCAACTGCATCATTAGGTTGTTCGCCTCTTCGGCTGTCACAGTGAAATCCTGCAACTCATAGACATCGTCCGACATCTCCGCAGGTCGTGGAGGCAAGGCGAAGGGGAACACACTCACCTCACCACCAGCGATCGTAAAATCCGTCACATTCGCCTCAATGTATCCACCCTTAATAAGACTGAGCGTATACTGCCCCGCCGCAACAGGTCCGAGCGAGTAGCGGCCATCCTCCGCAGTGACTGTGGCGATATCCTCGCCTTCCACCAAGATAGCCACACCTGAGAGTGGCTCCCCGGATTCCTTGTCTACAATCTGGCCGGAAACTAAGCCCTGATCTGCCGCAAGTGTACCTTCATACTCGCTCGCGGTGGCTGAAGCTTCAACAACGGACTGCACCAGGAACTCATCTGCTGCGACCTTCGGTGCCTCCTCGGACGCTTCGCTCGTAGCAATCGATATGCCCTTGGAATCACTTGGCGCACCCCCTCCTTGCAACTCACGCTCACGCAATTGACGTTCAGCCTTCTTCATCTCCTCGACCTGATCCTTGTATTGATCAGGCACTACGATCTTAATCGCTAAAGCTGACTGCGCGGCCAGCAGTGAAGCAAAGAGCACGCGCACGGCACTAGTGTAAATTTTGTTATTCATTGATTCTTCTGGAAAAAAGGTATTGTTGCCGCAGGCACAACAGTGTCCACGGACTGGAAATCACGATCCCTTTTGCGCGCCCCCTAAGCCCTCTCAACAGTAAATAACGCCCTCCTTACAATTATCACAGTGCTGTAACTTTTGTGACCTTTTAGACGCAAATCCGTAACCCATTAGAAACACACACGGGCACAGGTCCGCCTCAATGATACGCACAAGATATGGCTGCACAAAAAAAAGCCCGGAACACGCAATGCGCGTCCCGGGCTCAAAATAAACGAGTGAATTCAGAGTGATTACCAGAGCAACTGAACACGTGCGCGAAAGCCATCAACCTCGACATCTGTGCCGGCATCATCCTCGGCATCGGCCATTTCGTAGCCCGCCATGAATGTTACAGCTTTACTGTAATAATAGTTAGCGCCGAAGTAGAATGAATCGATCTCATTGCCTGCATTCGCACTGGTAGCAAGCGCATCAGTACCCGATGAGGCACGACGGATCAACTCATCCACATCGATATCAAAATCATCGGCCTCGAGATGAGAGTAGCGAAACACTGGTTCGAACTTACCCATCTTATACGACGCACGTAATGCATAGCCGTCGACATCTCCAAAATCGCCCAAGTCCCCATGGAAGTATTCCCCGAGCAAATTAAGCCCTTCAAACTTATAGTTCACATAGCCCGTATACGCGACCACATCATCGCCACCTACTTTGTCATCGCTGTTCGAATTGGCACCCGCATCCACACCGACGGTGAGGCCATCGCTCTCCCACTGCAATCGACCGAAGTAGGCGAGCGCGTTATCAGACTCGGAATCTCCCCAGAGTTTCGTGCCTTCGCCTTGCGCGCCATTTACCAGCGAGACCGCATAGCTGAAGCCTGCCCCAAGATCACCTTGCGCATGAATACCTGTGTGACGTGCAGAGAAATCAATTTGATCTGCGAAAAATCGATTGGCGGCCGAGCGCTCAATCGTTGGCAATTTTGAGGACGAGGAAGTTTCCTCAAATCCGAAGGGCACCTTCTGAAAGCCAAACTGTGCATTGAGCTTATCATCAAATTTGTAACCGAAAGATGCCTTCTCAAAGGCAAAGTCCTCTCCTGCCACATCGAAGACGGACTCCGCATAAAAGCCGTTGTCCAAATTTGCCTTTACACCAAAGAACAAGCGACGGAAGTAAAAGTGATTCGTAGTCGGCGTATCCGATCCATTAACGCTGCCGGCGAGTGAATCGTATTGCCCTTGCAAGCGTCCATTAAAGCGCAGCTTCACAGTCTCTTTACCTTTAGCCGAAATTGAAAATCCCTGATCCTGCTCTTCCAGTTCAGCAGCCACCGACGTGGCTTCATCTTGGGTCAGAACACCTTTTTGAACCAAAAGTTCCAGCAAGGCATCATTAGAAGCCGCAAAGCTAGTAGAACTAAGCAAGGCCGCCGAAATCGCAGTCAATTGTGTGAATGTATATAGTTTCATTGTTCGTGTTTGTAAAATGTGCCATCGCGGCAACGTTACATAAATACCCCCAATTTGTTACAGTTCTAAGCCATTCAAGTTACAGGAGCGTTAACTTTGTCACATAGGCGTGTTTTATTACATTTAAGTGTCATCCAGAACACGAAGAGGTAACCATGTGACACATCTGTAAAACGCACACGGAAATACACCCGCCGATTTACAGCCAAAGCAGACCGCCCAAAGGCCCAAATGAGACCGCAATTCCGCACTACAATTGAGCTAAAGCGTATTTAGCCCCCGAAAAACATACCGCCGGCAGATCCACAAATAGTCACAATATTAACCTTCCTGTAACATAAGCGCCACATTACCGAAACATAACACGCGTATAAAGGGAATGCAGTTAACGAGCAAATCAGCTCGCACTCATTTTAATCACAATAACCGATCACACATACGAATGAACACTACATCCATCCTTCGCGGTCTTACCGCAGCCCTCTGCATGGGCTTTGCTGGGCAGACCAGCAGCCTTGCAAACGTTGACCCGAACTTGCCCGTTTATGAATCTGTTTCAGGCGTATCTGGCAACCTTAACTCGATCGGATCCGACACACTCAACAATTTAATGACTCTCTGGGCGGAAGGCTTCGAAGCGATTTACCCGAATGTTAACATTCAAATCGAAGGCAAAGGCTCTTCAACCGCCCCCCCTGCACTCATCGAAGGTACGGCACAAATCGGCCCCATGAGCCGCGAGATGAAGGGCTCTGAAATGGATGCCTTTGAAGCTCGCTACGGTTACAAGCCTACAGCCGTCGGCACTTCGATCGATGCTCTCGCAGTTTTCGTCAACAAAGACAACCCACTCGAAAGCATCACTTCCGAGCAAATCGACTCTGTCTTCTCCAGCACTTACCGCAAAGGTGGCACACCGATCACCGAATGGAGCCAACTCGGACTTGAGGGCAGCCTGGGCGGTCGCGCACTCAGCCTCTACGGTCGTAACAGTGCCTCCGGCACTTACGGCTTCTTCAAGAAGGTCGCATTGGCTGGCGGTGATTTCTCCTCCAACGTTAAGGAGCAGCCTGGCTCATCTTCCGTGGTGCAAGGCATCGGCTCTGACCTCGCAGGCATCGGCTACTCCGGCATCGGCTACACCACTTCTGGCGTGAAAGCGATCCAGATCGATGGTATCGAACCCACTGCAGAAAACTGCCTCGATGGCAGCTACCCGCTGGCTCGTCAGCTCTTCGTCTATGTCAATCGCGACCCACGCCAGCCCATGGATAAATTGACTTACGAGTTCCTGCGCTTCGTGCTGTCTAAGCAAGGCCAGGAAGTCGTCGAGAAAGACGGCTACTACCCACTACCTGCACCGATCGCGGAACAGATCCTAAACAGTCTTAAATAAGCGTCACAGAATCTTTACGTGGGTGGAGGCCTCTCCACCCACTTTTTTTTTGCTATATAGAGACAGTACCGCTTTTTAGCTGATTCTAGCCTTCAATGATCGCCTAACACCGTTATGAGTTCGACTTCTAATAAACCTTCCGAGGAGCGTTTCACCGTAGCCCGCACCACCCTACTTCTAGACCGCCTGATGACCTGCGTGATCAAGGGCGGCGGTTGGTTGGTGATGTTGACGGTCTTCGCCATCTTTGCCTTCATCTTTGTGCAGATTCTGCCACTTTTCGGGCATCCAGATGTTAAGTCGGTCGGAAAAGTCAAGGTGCCACTGAATGATGTCGCCGTGATGGGCGTCGATGAGTGGGGCGAACTCCCTTTCTTTCTCAGTCAAAGCGGGCAACTCCACTTCACTGACCTGCCACGCGATGTCGAA
Source organism: Thalassobacterium maritimum (assembly GCF_031127805.1). Lineage (NCBI taxonomy): Bacteria > Pseudomonadati > Verrucomicrobiota > Opitutia > Puniceicoccales > Coraliomargaritaceae > Thalassobacterium > Thalassobacterium maritimum. Next base: position 30,753 of record NZ_JARXHW010000018.1, read on the forward strand.
ACCCGCACCTACGAACGTGTCGGTGGCGACCAAACTAGCCTCGCGCTCGGCCCACGCGGTCTGTTTGAGGTCGACACAAAACTGCCAGAGAAGAACTGGACTGCATTTTATTACGACGCCTACAAAGGTGAAATCGCGCTCGGCTCGGAAGACGGTCGCGTCGCCCTGCTGCACCTCGCTTACAAGGCTCAGTTTTTAGCGGACGCCCCGCGTACGGTCGTGCCTCAGGTCAAATCAGAGTTACTGCCGGCGCTCAGCCAGTCGAACGCCCCCGTGCGCCAGCTGGCCTTCTATGAGTCCACCACCAACCGAGCGATCGGCACCTTACAAGAAACTGCAGACGGCGAAACCATCGTCACTCTTCAGACCTATGTTGTTAAATCCAGCCTGTTTGGCGCGCCTAAGATGGTGGCGGACGCACAGATTGACCTCGGTCATGGCATCACCGACGAAAAGCCGGAGCGCTTACTCATCGGCGGGCAAGGCGACCGCATCCTACTCACCACCGAGGGTGGATGGCTTTACTACCTACGCCTCAACAAGGGGCAACTGGAACGCGTGCAAAAGCTGCAGCCATTTGCCGATCTGGAGGACACATCGATCCACTCGATCAACTGGCTACTCGGCAAACAATCAGTCATTTTAACTTCAAAGTCCGGTGCAAACATTACACTCGCCAGCTATCTAGACGAAGCGGCTGGCCAAATTCTTTACACCAAGATCAAGGACTTCCCAGCACTGGATGCTGGAGGTGCCAACGACTTTAGCCCCGCACAGCGCAACCGCGGATTCCTGATCTCCAACGAGCATCAACTCTCATTGCGCTACAGCACCACAGGCGATGTGCGCTGGGAAACCGATACCGACTTCCCACTACAGAAGATCGCGCTCGGCCCACGCTGGGATTCAATTTTCACCTTCGACGCACAACAAAACCTACACGTCTACGCAGTCGACGACCCGCACCCAAACGCGGGTGCCAAAGCCTTCTTCGGCAAGATCTGGTATGAGGGCAAATCCGAGCCTGAATACGACTGGCAGTCGTCCAGCGGCACCTCCGACTTCGAGCCTAAGCTCTCGATCGTGCCGCTCTTCTTCGGCTCGATCAAAGGCACCTTCTACGCCATGCTCTTTGCCATGCCGATCGCGATCTTGGCAGCCATTTACGTTTCGCAATATCTGAAACCGGAAGCGAAGCGCTACATCAAGCCTGCCATGGAAATCATGGCCTCGCTCCCCTCCGTCGTGCTCGGCTTCCTGGCAGCACTTTGGCTGGCACCTTTAATCGAAGATCGTGTGCCCTCCATCCTGCTCATGCTCATTGCCGTCCCACTCAGTGCCGCCATGCTGGGCTACTTCTGGGGACGCATGCCTCAAACCGTGCGCAACCGCATACGCCCGGGCTCGGAATGGATGGTCATCCTGCCAGTGGTACTGATCGTCGGCTACCTGTCTTGGCAACTCGGCCCCACTCTGGAATCGGTCTTGTTCCGCGTCTATGATCCAGACCTCGGCGTCAAAGCTGGCAACTTTCGCCTTTGGTGGACAGAAACAACTGGCGTTAGCTTTGAGCAACGTAACTCCTTAGTGGTCGGCCTCATGATGGGCTTCGCCGTGATCCCGATCATTTTCACTATTTCCGAGGATGCGCTCACCAATGTGCCGCCTTACCTCACCTCTGCTTCGCTGGCTCTTGGCGCCAGCCGCTGGCAGACCACTTGGCGCGTCATCCTACCGACAGCCTCACCTGGTATCTTCTCCGCCACCATCATCGGCTTCGGCCGCGCGGTCGGTGAAACCATGATTTTGCTGATGGCTACGGGTAACACGCCGATCATGGAGTGGAACATCTTCAACGGCATGCGCACACTCGCGGCCAACATCGCGGTGGAACTGCCCGAAGCACCACAATACAGCACCCTCTACCGCACTCTTTTCCTCGGTGCGATGGCGCTCTTCCTCCTGACATTCATACTGAACACGATCGCCGAAGTCACTCGCCAGCACCTGCGCGAGAAATACAAGACGATCTAGAGTCAGCGCCCGCCACATCACATACAGGCAAACCAGCATTTTTTCTCATGCCAAAATCGCAGCACAGTTTTACATCGATCCGCCCCAAAGGTGAAGCCCTCGTTTGGTTCACCGGCATGGGGCTCAGTGTCGGCATCCTCCTGATTATCGGGCTACTCGGTATCATCCTCAAGAACGGCCTCTCCATGTTTTGGCCCGACACCATCTACGAGGTACAATTGGTCGAGGGCTCAAACGCCGGCCCTCGCAACGGCCAAAACTTCGCCGGCGCCATCGCACTGGAACGTCATAAGCGACTACAAGAAGCGACCAATGCTGGCCTGACCAGCGAATTCCAGTTCTTCGCAGGCAACAAAGATGCCTACGGGCAAATGTATCACTACGTCGATGCCGACCAAATCGTGACGGACGCAACGGGTGAACCCTTATTTACACCGGCTCCTGGCATCCTCCAATTAGAGCGTATCGAGTTCGGGGATGCACTCGGCTTCCCGCTCGAAATCCAACTCGCCGATGGAACTACAATCACTGAGCCAGAAGCACTGAAGGCCGCACTATTCAAGACGATCGAGGAAAGCAACGAACGCTTAGAAACCTATACCAAGATCGAGAAGAAACAGATCGGACGCATCAACAGCAAGATGGAATCCATCCGCCTCGAGCAACGCGCACTGCGCGAAGAGCTGGGCGAGGCTGCCGCTGAAACCTCGCCGCAGATTCAAGAACTAAACGAGCAGCAAGCGGCCTTGCAGGCGCAATACACCGAACTCGCAGCGGAAGCCCGCGAGCTGCGCGAACGTCGTCACCAGGACTCGCTGCTGCTGCGTCTAGCCACCGGCGAAGAGCGTCGCATCAGCTTTGAAAACATCACTCAGGCACACTTCCCCAATGAAATGAGCCTGCCAGGCAAAGTTGGCTTCTTTCTGAAGCAGATCTGGCGCTTCATGTCCGAAGCCCCCCGTGAGGCGAATACTGAAGGCGGCATTTTCCCCGCGATCTTCGGCACCTTTGTCATGACACTGCTGATGAGCCTGGCCGTGATGCCCTTCGGTGTGGTCGCCGCCATTTACCTGCGCGAGTATGCCACCCAGGGCGTCATCGTACGAGCTGTCCGCATCTCGGTTAACAATCTAGCCGGTGTGCCCTCCATCGTTTATGGCGTCTTCGGACTCGGCTTCTTCGTTTATGTGCTCGGTGGCAGTATCGACGAACTGTTTTTCAGTCATAAACTCCCCACCGCCACCTTCGGCACCGGCGGCGTCCTGTGGGCCTCCCTCACCTTGGCACTCATGACTGTGCCCGTCGTGATTGTCGCCACAGAAGAAGCACTCTCGGCGGTGCCACGAGGCATGCGTGAGGCCGCGCTCGCTTGCGGCGCTTCCAAGTGGCAAGCGATTCAACGCATCGTGCTGCCCGCCAGCGCGCCCGGCATCTTGACAGGACTCATCCTCGCCATGGCACGCGGCGCAGGCGAAGTCGCACCACTAATGCTGGTGGGCGTGGTCAAACTCGCACCAAGCCTGCCCCTCGATGGCGAATTTCCTTTCGTTCACCTCGACCGCAAATTCATGCACCTCGGCTTCCACATTTACGACCTCGCCTTCCAGTCGCCCGATTCCGATGCCGCCAAGCCGATGGTCTTTGCCACGACACTCTTGCTGATCGTACTGGTCATCGTACTCAATCTAAGCGCTATCACGATCCGCAACCATCTTCGTAAAAAGTATAAGGGCGACACCTTTTAAGTCATCGCACGCGACGCTAACATAAATAGAATTTAAACATTTTTTGCAATGAGCCAAACACCTGAAACAACAAACGCCCGAGCAGACTTCGAGCCCTTCATCCAGATCAAAGACAATTACAACTTCTGGTATGGCAGCACCCAAGTGCTATTCGATATGAACCTCGACATACCAGAAAAGCAAGTCACCGCCTTCATCGGTCCCTCTGGTTGTGGTAAGTCCACGCTGCTACGCAGCATCAATCGTATGAATGACCTAATCGAGGGCATCCATCACACAGGTGATATCACGATTGCGGATCAAAGCATCTACGATCCCAGCCTCGAAGTCATCTCGCTGCGCAAGCGCATCGGCATGGTCTTCCAAAAGTACAACCCTTTTCCTAAATCGATCTACGAGAACATTGTTTTCAGTCTCCGCATTGCTGGCCGCAACAAGAAGTCCGAACTGGACGAAGTCGTTGAGCGCAGCTTACGCGGCGCCGCTCTTTGGGACGAAGTCAAAGACCGTTTACACGAGAGTGCGCTCAGCATGTCGGGTGGCCAGATGCAACGTCTCTGTATCGCCCGCGCCATCGCTAACAACCCTGAGGTCATCCTAATGGACGAACCTTGCTCCGCACTCGACCCCATCGCTACAGGCAAGGTCGAAGAACTCATCCATGAGTTGAAAAAGGACTATACTATTGTTATCGTTACGCACAACATGCAACAAGCCGCACGCGTCTCTGATCGCACCGCCTTCTTCTATCTTGGCAAACTGATCGAATATGATGTAACGGATAATATCTTCATGAAACCTAGCAACGAACAAACTGAAGCCTATGTTTCTGGTCGCTTCGGTTGATTGAAAACTCTGATCACAACTCCCCCTCCCTATTGTAACCATGAACCGCTACTTCCACAAAGAACTCGAAGAGATTCGCAGTAAACTCATTCTCATAGGCGAAAAAGCCAACGAAGCAGGCCGCTTAGCGGTCGAAGGCTTCATCGAGAGCGACCTCGAAAAGACACAAGCCGCCGTCAAAATGGACGATGAGATCGACGATCTCGAAGTCGAAATTGACCGTGCTTCCGTCCGTTACATAACACTGCGTTCTCCCGTCTCCAGCGACGTGCGCTTAATCTTTGTGGCCATCAAAGCCAGCCATGACCTAGAGCGAGCAGGTGATGAAGCCCACAGCATTGCAAAAAAGACACGCACAATCCTAACAAGAGATGGAAAGGTAAAAAACCCTGTCGAGATCGAGAAAATGAGTGCTCTAGCATTCGCGATGATGCGCGACGCGATCACCTCGCTGCTAGATGAAAACCTTGAGCTCGCTCAAGGCATCATCAAGCGCGACAAAGAAGTCGATCGCATCAATAAAGAAAACTACACCACGCTCTACAACGAGATGAAAGGCGAACACGGAGATTCATCCACGCACGTAGAAACCATTCTCATTTCCAAATCAATTGAACGCATTGCGGATCACGCAAAAAACTTGGCCGAAGAAGTGATTTACCTGCTGACAGGCGAATAGTCACTTTGTACTGTCAATTTGGCTTTGTTTGTGCTAGTCACACCTGTGTCGGTCACTCACGCTGGAGTCCTTCCAGCAATATCGACGCACAACTAACATAAATAAACTCGAATATTCAGTCACTATGGCTAAGAAAAAAACAACTAAGAAAGCGGCCAAAAAAGTTGCAGCCAAAAAGGCTGTCAAAAAAGTAGCCGTCAAGAAAGCTCCTGCAAAGAAGGCAGCCAAGAAAGTAGCCGCTAAGAAAGTAGCTGCAAAAAAGGTAGCCGTCAAAAAAGCAGTTAAGAAAGCAGCACCTAAAAAGGCGATCCCAGCTAAAGCACCTGCCAAGACAGTCGAAAAAACATCCATTATCGCTCGCGTAGACGTCGGATTCGGCAACAGCCTCTACGTTCGCGGAGAAGGCGCAGGCCTCTCATGGGACAAGGGTATTCAACTCGATAACGTTAGCCCATACGAATGGTCCTTCGCCAGCACACAAGCTAAAGGCGATGTTACCTTCAAATTCCTCATCAACGATGAGATTTGGGCCGAAGGTGAAAATGGCACTGTAGCCGCCGGCGATACATCTATCACCTCACCGGTTTTCGCTTGGTAATTAAGCAAAGTTATACGCTTTAGATAACGAAGCACCGCTTCCATAAATTTACAAAATCCCGCCAATAAATTGGCGGGATTTTTTTTGCATTATATAAAATACCCCTCTGAGCGATGCCCTCACTCCCCCCAGGAAGGTGGCACCAAGAAATAAGGCTCCGTCGAATCAGGCAGACAAAACAAAGTACAACGCTCTGTGGCCAGTTTGTGTAAATGCGCTGCGGAAACGACTTCTAGCTGCCCCTTGGCCTGCGGGCTCAACTCGACAGGCCAGAACGCTTTCGGAATGATCCTGACTTCAGTGCACTTGGGAAAATACTGCGGCCACTCACTGAGGTATAGCCATCGGCCCAGTCGTGCAGTGGCCGACATAAAATCCAGTTGTGGAAACTCTGCCCACCCCATCGGTAGAAAAAGACAGCCGTAAATGAGTTGTCGCGTTTCGATGGCTTCAATCCCAAAACGCTGGCGTAAGAGCTGACGCGTTTCCGGCAAGCGACTCAATTGCAACTGATGCCTGCGCAGACGCTCCAGCTTGCGTTGCCAATTGTCGCGCGGGTCCGGCCCGGGAAACTGCCAGCCATCGCGCCCTTTGACTGCGAGATAAAATTTAACTGCCAACTCCAAATGCAGATACTGATCCTGCACAAGATCGTGCAAGAGGAAGTCCAGCTCCCCCAAGGTGCGCCCGCTCTCGGCGAAGACCTGCAAGTGACTCGCCAACAGCTCAAAGTCAGCGGACGATTCCAAGAGTCGACCGAGCGCTTGCTCGTAGAGGTGCCCCAACTTTTGGTCAAAGCGAAGCGGCTCAACAGCGCATGCGCCCGTGGAGCCCAATCGCGAACGATCCAGCACCGCCGCCTCCGGCAGGTCCCCGATCAAGAGCGGCGCCGAACGAAGGCTTTCGAGGATGAGTTGAGTGGGCGTCGCAGCGATCATTACCCCCAATAAGCGACCTATTTAAAGCAAAACTTCAATATTCTTTCCTGCCAAGCCCCCCCGGTTCAGAGAACCGAAGCTACAACTCCCCGGTTCAGAGAACCGAAGCTACAACTCCCCGGTTCAGAGAACCGAAGCTACGCGACTTCCTACTTCAGCTACTTCTGGCAGCGTGGACAATGGTAGGTGCCGCGTTGGCCGAGGACGGTTTTGACCACAGGCGTCTTTTTGCAAAGTTGACATTCTTGCTGGTAGAAAACCACCAGGTTTTGCACGCCGGTGCCCTTGTCGCCTTTAGTATCACGGTAGCCACCTCCAAAAGCGACGCCGCCGCGGGTGATGGTGCCGTTAATTACCGTCGAAACAGCGCGATAGAGTTTATTGATTTCCCGAGTGCTCAGGCTTTGGACCAATCGATGCGGCAAGACTCTAGCATGCGCGCAAATCTCGTTGGCGATATAATTACCAGTGCCCGCAAAGAGCGACTGATCCAGCAGCGAGACTTTCACCGCCCGCTGCGGATAGCGCAGCAGGCAGGCCTTAAAATAGCGCGCGGTAAATTCAGGCGACAAGAGATCGTGCCCCAGCTCGGCCAGCTTCGCGGCGGCCCGTGGCTCGTCGTATAAATACATGTGTCCGAAACGGCGCGGATCAACATAGCCGAGGTAGCCGGAATCGCTGGTAAATTGCACATGCGTATGCTTGGTCGTGATCCACTCGGACGCGATCAACCATCCGCCCGACATGCCGAGATGGCTCAACAAGTGGCGGCCATCGTCGAGCATGAAATCCAACAGCTTCCCCTTGCGCTCGACTCTTAGCAAACTGCATCCTACCAGGTGATCCATGGGCGTGTGCACAATCGAATCCGCGACTCGACTCAACGAGCAGCGCTGAATGCGAAAAGGCATGATCGCGTTCAGCTGGTCTTGAATGGTTTTAACTTCGGGCAGTTCCGGCATAGCTAGAAGTGCAAAAAAGGCTAGCGTGTGTAAACTGCAAGTAGAATTGAGCGACTGCGCTCTCACTCGGGTCGCATACACACATGACAGCCAACTTCCTAACCTTGCCTAACGGGATATAAATCATAAGGTATCAGTATGAAATCTATAGCTAGCCTCTTCTCCGCATTGATTTTGGGAGTTTTACTCGGCCGAATGGCTTTCCACGAATCCAGCAAAACGATACGGGATACCGAACTCAACATCCAAGACGCTGAAGAAAGCTCGGCTATAACCGAATGGCAAGCATCCCCCCCAGTATTAGCCTCGGAGTCCTCGTGGAACAATATCTACTCGACGATGACGCGGATCGATCAATCTGATGCACAAGGCTTAGCGAGTATCGCGGTCGCGCTAACAGAACAAACCGAAGCACCCATAGCTAAGACCGCGCTTGAAATGACCGTGCGACGCTGGGCTGAGTTGGATCGGGACGGGGCGCTAGAATTTGCCAAGTCACACCTGCAGGCCACAGAGGAGAGCCCTGCCCTATCAGCCATCTTAAGAATATGGACGAGCGAAGACAGTCAGGCAGCTTGGATGTATGCCACAGAATCAGGAACAGATTCGCGGCTAAAGAAGAAGATGCAGCAGACAATCATTAGTCAGCTCGCCATTACAGATCCGCTGCACGCACTCCACTTAATGTCACATAGCGAGCTATCAAGCGTGCGAAACGATTCCGCCCTGATCGTATCGATTTTCCATCAACTCGCCACAGAGGATGCCGAAAGCGCGATCATCGAAGCGGATCAGTTAACTACAGCTTCCAAGCGTGATGCTTATGGTGCCATCCTCGCCTATTTAGGAGCCAACGCCCCAAGCCGCGGGCTCGAACTACTAGAGACATTGCCAAATACGGCATCCATAGCTTGGAGCTATCAGCAGAGTTTTGTGAGCAGTTGGGTGAAGAAGGACCTCCAAGCGGCAGGGCGCCAGCTCATAGCGATGGAGTCTTCCGAGCTGCAGAATCAACTGATTGGCGCGTTTATGAGTCGCGCAGCCTATCGTGACATCGATGCGACGCTTGAATGGGCAGAAAAAAATAATCAGAATCCTGCGCTCGATCATGGCTGGCGCTCCTTGATGTGGGCATTGGCTCGCTCCGATTTGGATAAAGGAATCGCACTGATTTCTAACGACGGCCTAGTCACCCCACAAGCGCGTGATGGTTTCCTTAAATCGTGGTTAACCATAAACCCACAAGAGGTCGCCAACTGGAGCCAATTGCATTTAGACTCAAATGAAATTACGGATATTTTTCGCCATGATATCAGGCAAATCACACAATCAGCTCCCAGCGCAGCGATGCAACTCATCGATTTGATGTCTCCGGGCGATGCCCGTGACAGCGTCATACAGCAAAACATCTATGGGCTCGCAGCCGCAGATACGATGGGCACCCTCAATTGGGTACTCACACAACCAGACGATGCGATCCGCCAAGCTGCCCTTCAAAACGTCATCGGCTCTTGGGCCAAGATAGAGCCCGAACAAGCCGCAGCATACACCTTTGAGAATTTTAGCGAAAACAGCATATTGCTTGTAGATCTAGCTAAGTCGGTTGCAAGCAACTGGGCAAAACATGACCCTTCCGAAGCACTCATCTGGGCAAGAGCAATCAAAGCAGAAGAGATCCGTCAAGAAGCCGTGGGCTACGCTTTGAGCGCTTGGGCAAGAAACGACAATACTGCGGCGGGCAATTATATCCTGGCCATGCCAGCCGATGAGGCTCGCTCAAGTTACATCAGACGACACGTTTTATTTACAACAAAAGACAATCCTCAGAAAGCATTGGAATGGATCGAAGCTCTGCCCGAACAGGAAAAAACAGACTCCTTGACACAGAGTTTCGTCGCGGGCTGGGTGGGCGAAGATTCACTGGCCGCCTCCGAATGGGTCAACAGTCTCGCAGAGGGCCACCAACGAGATGTCGCAGCCACCGAGCTGGTCGGTCAAATTTATCAAAAATCTCCCAAAGACGCACTCCCCTGGGCCTATTCGATCGAGAATGAAAAGTTACGCAATCAAGCACTCGGCAACATCGTCAGTGGAGCCAGTCGCTTGGATCAGGCGGTCGTCCAAGAAGCAATTAATGCGATGACGCTACCAGAAAAGCAAATGAAGTGGTATCGAGAACGATATCTCAAAGAATGACAAAGAAATCTGGCTACGCATGCCAGGTCATTTGACTTTACTCGATTTATCGTATCCAACAGTGCGCTATGTTTCGTTTCGACAGCACACTTCACCGCCTGCGCTCCGTAGGCACCTGGGAAGCCATCTCCTCGATCTTGCTCTTCGGCATTGCGATGCCGCTTAAATATATTTGGGGCAACGATGTGCTGATCCGGCCAATCGGGATGGCACACGGCATTTTGTGGATGGCCTACGTAGGCTTTGCCTTACTGGGTCAGCTGGATTACAAGTGGTCGTGGAAACTCACCGGCTGGCTACTGGTCGCCAGTATCGTGCCGGCCGGACCACTGTTCGCCGACGCAAAGTTGCTAAAAGCTTACGAAGCCAAGGTGTAGTCACGAGCTTCCAGCTTGTGCACGGGTGCTGCAACCATCTCCGACAAGCTGGAAGCTTGTCACTACGAACGCGCTCTATGAAGTTGCAGTTTCGCTGAATCGCGCCACAGTTCGAACTATGAAAGTATTTTATGCGATCGTTTGTGCTGCGATGATTTTCTCTGCCACTGGCTGCCAGTCGGTTTATTATGCCTCCATGGAGAAGCTCGGCATCGAAAAACGTGAGTTGATGGTCGATCGGGTGGAAGACGCCCGCGATGAACAAGAAGAGGCTAAGGAAACTTTTGCCGACGCACTCGAGGCCTTCACCGCCGTGACGGAGTATCAGGGCGGCGATTTAGAGGCGGTTTATAGCAAAATCAACGCGGCCTACGAAGACAGTTTGAAAGCCGCCGAGCGCGTCTCCAAACGTATCGACAAAGTCGAGTCGGTGGCCGAAGCACTCTTCGCGGAATGGGAACAAGAACTGGAGTCCTACCAAAGCGCTAGCCTGCGTAGCTCCAGCCAACGCTCACTGCGCGAGACCCGCGCCAGCTACAATGGCATGGTAACTAAGATGCGCAAAGCCGAAGCCAGCATGGCCCCCGTGGTCGAACTGTTTCAAGATCAAGTGCTCTACCTGAAGCACAACCTGAACGCTCGCGCGATCGCCGCGCTGGATGTGGAAGTGGTCAAAATCCAAGAAGAAGTCGCCAGCCTGGTCAAAGAAATGGAAGCTTCTATCGACGAAGCCAATGCGTTTATGAGTCGGCTGTAGACAGCTCAACTCGCGTCCACTGCATTCAAAGACGCGACAATCTCACGCTCAAAAACAAGGAGCCCCTGCGTGAGCTGCTCCGTCAAACGGGCTTCATCGGCCAGCGAAAAATCATCGGACAGTATCGCTTTCACGATAGCTACATTCCCCACAGCGGGCTCAAGCAGTGGATGCTGATTGTATCCAGCTTGCCGTAACAATCCCCAATAACATTTGCCCACATCGCGATTGCGTGCGGTGAGCCAAACTTCAAAGTTAAACGTTTCGTAATTAAAAAGAACCGTCAGCTTGAGATCACGCTCCTTTAGCGGCTCTGGAAAAAATGCGAAATGAGTGATATCCAAATAGCCTTGGTAAATTCCTGACACCTGCCGTGGACCATGTTGTTCAGCCAAAGCAGATCGCAATCGCGCCATGTAGGATACGATTCCCTTATAGGCATTTCGAATGGAGCCCTCTTTTAAACGGGCACGTAACTCTTGAATGTCTTGATCAATATCACTCATTTCGCAGCTCTCATTAGATTAGTTATACTTTTTCTTTGAGTGGGATACAGATGTCGACCAACCACTTCCCCTCGGGGTGCTCCATTCCATTATTCTGATAGAGCTCAAAGCAAGGGCCATCTCCGGCCTCGAATCCGCTATCGCACAGCCAGACAAAGGCATCTTGCCAGGCCTGCTGAAATGCATCCTCCGTCACTTCGGCATGATGCACCACATAGGAGCCTCCACGGATTGTCTGAATACAGACCTTCCCCTCTGCGGCGGTGCCAGCGGGCACCATGATGCAGGCATCAAAACGGCATTTCTCCGCCGGCGTGACCTCGGGGTTGTCCCAATAGATTGCCAGCATCTTACCGGGAGCGATTAAATTGCGAGGTCCCGCATACTCCATTAATTCGATAAATGCCGGCTGGCAGGTTTCTTTGCTATAGGCCCCCATCCGGCGGACATAGGCAACTTCAGATTCAGGTAGAACTTTAACTTCTGTATTCATTTTCATTTTCTTCGTTAGTTTGGATAGATTCTTTGTGACTGAATCTACATCATACCTAATTTGGAAAAGAGATGCGTTTTCGTTCTTGCTGAGCCTGTGTCCAATCTTGCTATGACGATACTCGGTGGGGCTAAGGCTAAAGTGCTTACGAAAGGCTTTCGCAAAATTCTGCGAACTAGAGAAGCCGCACTCTATCGCGATGGTGGTGATATCACCGCCCGGCGTAGCAATCAAACGACTGGCCGCGGATTCCAGTCGTAGACGACGCGTAAAGCTAGCAACCGTTTCACCAACGGAGGCCTTAAATATACGGTGAAAATGAAAGGCAGAAAAGGAAGCAGACGCCGCGATCTCCTCCAGTGAAAGCTCACGCTCAAGATTCTGGCTGATAAAATTCATCGCGCAGCATATGCGCTTCTGGTAATCGACAGTCTTGGGCTCCATGAATGTTTCGTTGTTTTAAGGCTTACAGCAATTGAAGTCACGAGAGTATAATGAGATGCGAAGCGCCATTGCAAGCGCACGGCGCAGAGCCTTTTACCTAAGAGGCTGGACTGATTCTGTGCCTAAAAGGTTGGAGTTCCGTCTCTTGACACGGCGTAGCTCGGAGAGCGTAGACGGTTTAGACGGTCGCGTCGTGCCAGCCCGCTCACACAAAACAGCCCCTGACCGCGATGCGCGATACAGGGGCTGCTGAAAAACTACGACGGATCCGACGACTAGCGTAACTTGACCAAGAGGTCCTTACTTTCGACCTGGTCGCCGGCCTGAACTTCGACTTGATCGATGATGCCGTCGGCGAGTGCGTAGACGGTCGTCTGCATCTTCATGGCTTCCAGAATAGCGAGCTTGTCGCCCTTCTTCACCTTGTGGCCCACGGTAGCTGTCACTGCACTCACCATCGCAGGGATGGGTGCACCGACTTGCATCTTGTCCGCAGAGTCGGCTTTGACGCGGCGCTTAGTCTCGGACTGAATCGAGTGGTCCTTGATGACACACTCACGGGCACGGCCGTTGAGCTCGAAGGTGAGTGTGCGCAGGCCTTCTTTATCAGGCTCGCTGACGTAGATGAGTTTAATAATAAGCACTTTGCCCTCTTCGATCTCGACCGATATTTCCTCGCCGGGCTTGAGACCGTAGAAGAACGCGGGAGTCGGCAACACGCGGGCGTGCCCATACTCGTTGATATATTTGACCAGATCCTTGAAGACCTGTGGATACATCAGGTATGCGTAGAGATCATCGTCGTTGCATTCGCTGCGCTTAGTGATCGCCTTGACCTCTTCGCGAGTCGCCGCGAGATCGACTTTTTCGGCACGGGCGCCGGGGCGGCCTTTGTAAGGTTTGCGATCACCAAGCACGACCTTTTGCACATCCTTGGGCCAGCCGCCCTTGGGTTGGCCGAGGCCACCGGAGAGCATGTCGACCACCGACTCAGGAAATGCAGTGCCGGGCTCGAGGTTGACCATATCCTTGGGCTCAACGCCCTTGGTCAGCAGGAACATGGATAAGTCGCCCACAACTTTGGAAGACGGTGTGACTTTGACAATGTCGCCGAGCACTTCGTTGACCTCGTGGTAGTAACGCACCACTTCCGGCCAGCGTGCGCCGAGGCCGAGGGCGCGGGCTTGCTCGCGCAGGTTGGTGTATTGACCGCCTGGCATTTCGTGGCGATAAACTTCGGCACTGCCAAACTTGGGGCTGGTGTCGAAAGGCTCGTAGTATTGGCGAATCGCCTCCCAGTAGATGGAGAGGTCGTCGAAGAACTTTTGATCCAGACCGGTATCGCGTTTATCGCCGCGCATGGCGTTGATAATCGAGTTCAGGTTGGGCTGTGCGGTGAGTCCGGAGAGCGACGCGATCGAAAGGTCGACCGCGTCAACGCCTGCTTCGGCTGCCTTGATAATAGACGCACCGGCGATACCGCTGGAGTCGTGCGTGTGGAAGTGCACTGGCAGCGCCACTGCAGCGCGCAGGGCCTTGATCAGTTTATAGGCTGCGTGCGGATGGCAGAGGCCGGACATGTCCTTGAGCGCGATGATATGAGCACCCATTTTCTCCAGCTCTTGGGCCATTTGGACGTAATACTCGAGGGTGTATTTGTCGCGGTCGTCGTTGAGGATATCGCCGGTGTAGCAAATAGTAGCCTCACACACGGAATTGGTATCCTTGCGAATCGAGTCCATCGCGACCTTGAGGTTCGGCAAGTAGTTGAGCGAATCGAAGACGCGGAAGATATCCATGCCGCACTCAGCGGAGTGCTTGATGAAGCCACGGATGACGTTGTCCGGATAATTGGAATAACCGACCCCGTTGGCGCCGCGCAGCAACATCTGAAAACAGATATTGGGGATGCGTTCCCGCAAACGACGCAAGCGCTTGAATGGATTCTCATGCAGGAAGCGCATGGACGTGTCGAAGGTGGCACCGCCCCAGCATTCGAGACTGTAGAGTTTGTCACCGTGTTGTGCGATCGCGTCGGCAACTTCCAGCTGATCTGAGCTACGCATGCGTGCGGCCAGCAGTGATTGATGCGCATCGCGCATGGTGGTGTCGGTGATCAATAGGCGCTTTTGCTTACGCGTCCACTCGGCAAATTTCTCGGGGCCGTGCTTGGTCAGGTAGTCCTTAGTGCCCGCGGGTTTAGGCTGCTTGGGATCGTAGTCAGGAACGATCACAGGCAAATCCATCAGCGGCACGGGACGGCCTTTCACTTGATCGTTGCCATTAACGATGGTCTCCCCGAGCAGCTTAAGTAGCTTGGTGGCACGGTCACGGCGGCGGCTGAAGTTAAAGAGCGCCGGCGTGGTATCGATCAACGTCGTGATGGCCTCCCCAGTGAGGAAAGTATCGTGGTGAATGACGTTCTCAATGAAGGGGATATTAGTCTTCACGCCACGGATACGGAACTCACGCAGCGCACGGTCCATACGCTGGATCGCGAGCTCAAAGGTGCGCGCGGAAGCAGTGAGCTTGACCAGCAAGGAATCGTAGAAGGGAGTAATCACAGCCCCGGTATCGCCCATGGCGCCGTCGAGGCGAATGCCCAGGCCGGCGGCACTGCGGTAGTTGACAATCTTACCGTAATCAGGTGCGAAATTTTTCTCAGGGTCTTCCGTGGTGATGCGAGCCTGGATGGCGTAACCGTTACGTGGCACATCCTCTTGCGCAGGGATGCCGATCTCGTCGCTAAAGAGACTATACCCCTGAGCAATGAGGCACTGTGTGCGCACGATATCGATGCCAGTAATCACCTCCGTCACCGTGTGCTCCACCTGAATGCGTGGGTTCATTTCGATGAAGAACCACTCGTGAGTATCCAGATCCAACAAGAACTCAACAGTGCCGGCATTGTAGTAGCCAATGGACTTGGCGATCTTGACGGCCGCATCGCAGAGGTCTTTACGCACATCATCAGGAAGGCCCACCGAGGGTGCGATCTCGATGACCTTTTGGTGACGACGCTGCACCGAGCAGTCGCGCTCGTGCAGGTGCACAACGTTGCCCTGCTTATCGCCCAAGATTTGAACTTCGATGTGTTTCGCGCGCCCAATATAGCGCTCAAGAAAGACCGCATCATTTCCAAAAGCGCGGCCTGCCTCGCCCTGTGCTTCGTCCAGCAGCGGAATTAAATCCTTAGGATCTTTCACCACGCGCATACCGCGCCCGCCACCACCAAAGGCCGCTTTAATGATCAACGGAAAGCCCACTTTTTTCGCGATTTTGACTGCTTCGTCGCGATCACTAATGGGGTCCTGCGTGCCTGGCAAGGTCGGCACCTTTGCCTTTTCCGCAATCTTACGCGCTTCAATCTTGTCACCCATGCGTCCCAAAAGCTCCGCGCTGGGGCCGACAAAGGTCAGACCATTTTCCTCACAGGCACGCGCAAAATCAGCGTTTTCCGAAAGGAAGCCATAACCGGGATGAATCAGGTCGACGCCCTTCTTCTTCGCCAAATCGATAATGCTCGGGATATCCAGATAAGCCGCCACGGGGCCCTGCCCTTTACCCACCAGATACGCTTCATCCGCCTTGAAGCGGTGCACGCCAAAGCGATCTTCATTCGCATAGACGGCAACAGTGCGATAGCCCAGTTCGGTTGCACTGCGAAAGATACGTACAGCGATCTCGCTGCGATTAGCGGCTAGTAATTTCTTCATAGGGTAGGATCAATGATAGTAGTAATATGTGGTAGGAAAGGGAGAGAAAAGCAGCGCATCCGCGCTGTCAATAGGAGTCGGAACTCCTAAGACTCCAGCACTTCTTTTTTTACACCACTAACAACCTCTCCATTACCCGACAATAAGATCGCCACCGGACGAGTCGCAGGAAAATACGAGCAAACGATCATAATAATCACCGTAATCGGCACACAGAGAAACATCCCTGGAATCCCCCAAATTGAGCCCCATAAGCCCAGTGAAAGCAAAATGACAATCGGGCTGAGATTAAGACGATTCCCCATCAGCTTCGGCTCCAGCAAACTACCAATACAAAATTGTACTGCCGTCAAAACCGAAACCGTAACGATGAAGGGCCCCAGCGTCTCAAACTGTACCAGTGTTAACATTGATGGAAATGCGGTGGCAATAATCGAGCCGATGGTAGGAATGAAATTGAGCAAAAAGATCAGCACCGCCCAGAAACTCGCAAAATCCACCTCTACGATCTTAAGCACAAAATAACTAATCAATCCAGTCGACGCGCTGGTGAGCACTTTGATCCCCACATAACTGCGTATATCCGAACGCATCTTATCAATCAACTCAAAGGCATCCTTCTGCCGTTCGGGATGACGAATGATCGCCTTCATCTTATCGCCGAACGTGCGTTGCTCCAAGAGTAGGAAAATCAAGTAAACCGTAATAATGCCCATGCTACTGACCAGAGCACGCACCGTCGCCCCAAAGCTCTGCAAATAGGCACCAAAATCTAATTGGTTCAGAAATTCGCGAATATTAGGCACCTCTTCCGCACCAAAGAGCCGATAGCCCTTATAAATCAACGCTTCGAGGTTCTTCTGATACACTGGAGCCACCTCAATCACACTCTTAATGTTCACCGTGATCAACTGCACCAAATAAGACAAAGAAAGTAAAATGATCCCAATCGCCAATATCATGGCAATCGGCTTAGGGACAGAAAAGCCATGCAGGCTCGGTGAAGCGATGGCGTGCGCCAAAATACTAATCAAATAAGCGACCGCTCCCGCAATAACGAGCGGTAACAACAAAGTCTGCCCTAAATAGAGCAAATAGAAGGTCAAAAAGACGATAATCATCGCCATCGCGACACGCTGTATTTTCATAAGTAAGCTCGATAGTAGACATCACCGTTGCTTTGTCCAACGCGTTTGTCTACGAGTTCATGCGAAACTCAAGTGCCTCGATTCCAATTGACACAATCCGTATAGCGAATCTGTGAACCGCCAAACAAGTCAAGCGCACTGCCAATAGTTAGGTCGACTCGACCTGCGCTCAGGCGGTTGACTGTCTCGAGGTCCTCAAATGCATTGGCCCCGCCCGCATAGGTAACTGGGATCGGACTATGCTGCCCCAAAAACTCAACTAAGCGCGCATCCACGCCCTCGCACTTCCCCTCCACATCGGCGGCATGCACCAAGAACTCATCACAGTAATTAGCCAGCTCTTGAATGCTCGCGCTATCGACATTCAAATCTGTGGGCGTTTGCCAACGATTCATCGCGACCACCCAGCCCCGATCCTGCTCGCGGCAACTCAAGTCCAAGACTAAGCGCTCTCGGCCAAGCTCTGCCACCAACTGCCCTAAACGCTCTGGCAAGAAATGCCCCTGCGCATCAAACAACCAAGATGTCACTATCACGTGACTCGCGCCAGCCTGCAACCACTCCGCCGCATTCTCAAGATGTATACCGCCGCCGACCTGCAAGCCGCCCGGATAAGCTGCGAGCGCCTCGCGTGCAGCCTCGTCATTGCCGGGGCCCAACTTAATCACATGTCCGCCGCGCAATTGATCTTTTTGGTAGAGCTCCGCATAATAGGCGGCGGGTTGATCACTCTCAAAATTAGTCAGCAAGCCGTGACCGTCGGCGCTCAGGCTTCCGCCGACAATTTGTTTTACACTGCCATTGTGCAGGTCGATGCAGGGCCGAAATTTCGTCATAAATCACAGACAAACCCAATGCTCCAGAACTGAAAAGCTCAAATAATCGCTACAATTGAGTAAAATAGGTAGAATACCTCTCCAAGGATCAGGGAAAAAGCTTGAAAGAAGCAAAATATCGCGCAAGGTAATGGCGTTCATTTCTCTCTACACACAACGTAACTCTGCTATGAAGACTCTACGAATTCCACTAACTATACTATGCCTACTCGCATTAAGCGCGATCTCAGCACAAGCAGCTCGCTTGGCAAGCGCTAAGGTGCTAGAGCTCACAGGCACAGTCACCAAATACTCCCCCAACGGCCAAAATACGCCCTTGAAAGTTGGCGACATCCTGACTGAAGGAGATTCTCTTAGCTCAACTGCAAAAAGCTCTGCTAAACTAGTATTTTCGAACGGATCCGAAGTCACAGTTAAACAAAACTCTAGCCTTAACATATCAAAGATGGAGCAAGAGTCTTTTGGTGGCAACCAAAGCTATGAACAGCTCCAAGCAGACCCCAGCAAGTCCCAAACACTACTGGAACTCAACTACGGCGACATTGATGGACACGTAAAGAAGCTCAGCTACGGCTCCAACTTCAGAATTAAGACTCCACTGGGCACCGCAGCGATTCGCGGCACATACTTCTCTATCTCGCTGCGCTATGACTCACGTAGTGGAGACTTCACTTTGTCTGTCACAAACATCGACGGCACAGTGGACATCATTTCGACATTTAGCGGAGATATCCTATTTGGCGACAGCGATGAAGCAGTGAAGGAATTTGAAGGCGAAGGCACTGAAGAAGGTGATGGCACGAACGAAAAAACTGATACGGTCCCACAAACCAAAACGATCAAAATCCGCTTATCTAAGAACAACCCGAACCGCGAAGCTATCATAGCTGTCGTCAAAGCAATTGTTCCATCCGAAATCAGAGTCATAATCGATGACGACACAGGAGCAGACGACGCACCTGCAGTAGAAGATGGCGAAGGCTCTGAAGGTGAAGAAGGCGGCGAAGGAGAAGAAGGTTCTGAAGGTGAAGAAGGCAGCGAAGAAGGCGGCAATCCAACTCCCACCATCCCAGCACCTGCTATTACCCCCGAGGACCCTAGCATCATCGTAGTTAGCCCAGAAACAGGCAACTAAGTTAGCTAGATAGATGGAAGGCCACACAGCCTTAATAAATTAAATCAAAGCCCCGGTTCGCCGGGGCTTTTTTATTAGTCCCATCCATGATCTACCTTACAATCGTCTCACTCATTTGGGCCTTTTCCTTCGGCCTAATCGGCAATGCCCTGCTAGGAGTCGACTCCATCTTCGTCGCCACCATACGCCTTAGCATCGCCGGTTTAGCGTTCCTCCCCTTCCTACGCTGGTCCAAGGTGCCCTCAGGCAGCCACTTAAAGTTGATTGGCTGCGGCGCGGTGCAGTTTGGCGTCATGTACGTGAGCTACATCAAAGCCTTCCAATATATTCCTTCACACTTAGTGGCACTATTCTCCATACTCACCCCGCTGTATGTGGTGACCATAAACGACCTCAGGCAACGTCAGTTCCACCGCAAATACCTCTATGCTGCTCTGCTATCCATCGCGGGCGCGGCAGTGATCAAAGCGAAGTCTGGCTCTATCGGCTCGATCTGGATCGGCTTCGGATTGATGCAAATCGCAGGATTGGCTTTCGGCTTCGGCCAGGTCTATTACCGCGACTGGAAACGCGCCCATCCCACGACCAAAGACTCACAGGTGTTTGGCCTGCTTTACGTAGGCGGCATCGCCGTCGCCGTATTATCTTGCGCACTGTGGAGCGACTGGGAGCAGACACAGCTTAGCTCCAAACAATTACAAGTCCTGCTCTACCTAGGACTTGTCGCCTCCGGCCTGGGCTTCTTTCTCTGGAATAAGGGCGCCGCGCTCTGCCGTGCCGGCACACTGGCGGCCTTCAATAACGCAGTCGTGCCCTTGGCGATGGCCAGCTCCTTATTCATCTTCGGGGAAATATCCCAAATAGAAAGCGGCGCACTCGCACGCCTCCTCGTTGGCAGCGCATGCATCGTGACCGCCGTGCTGATCGCAGAGAAAACCCCGCAGCAATCCTAGGCAGCCCTTTACAAACATCGCAATGCAGCTATCATAATTTTGTAATACTTACACAACACTCATCACACAATAATACATAGAGACTACCATGGCACTTGCAACTGGCACGACCGCACCCGATTTCACGCTTAAGACTAAAAACGACGAAGGCCTCGCCGATGTCACATTGAGCGACAATTTCGATAAAAAGAAGACCGTCCTACTCTTCTTCCCATTGGCATTCACCAGCGTCTGCATGAAAGAAATGTGCGACGTGAGTGACAGCATCACCGCTTATAACGACTTAAATGCAGCCGTTTATGGCATCTCCGTCGACAGTCCTTTTGCCCAAGAGCAAATGGCCAAGGTCGATGGCCTGAAATTCCCTCTACTCAGCGATTTCAACAAGGAGGTTTCAACGGCTTACGATGTATGCTACGCCGACCTGCTGGGCTTCAAGGGCGTCTCTAAACGCTCGGCCTTCGTCATCGACGAAAAGGGGGTCATCATCTACAGCGAATCTTCGGAAGATCCGCACGACTTGCCTAATTTTGATGCGATCAAAGCAGCACTCGCATAAGCTTTGCTAGCGAGGGTAATTCACAACTTACCCACACTATCTGATCTGCAGCACGCCCAGTCGTGCTGCAGATCTTGCCCCCACACTGCCCCAGTTACTCCCATTCCCATAGGACTTCGGCAAACTCTACGGCTCGCCGAAGTTATCCGCCCAGAATCGTAGTTCTTAATTCATTATGAACGATCCATTTAAAGTCCTCAAGGAGCTGAATGGCTCCCATTACTACAGCCTTCCCGCCCTCGAAAGCGA
This sequence comes from Thalassobacterium maritimum, assembly GCF_031127805.1. NCBI lineage: Bacteria > Pseudomonadati > Verrucomicrobiota > Opitutia > Puniceicoccales > Coraliomargaritaceae > Thalassobacterium > Thalassobacterium maritimum. Next base: position 51,924 of record NZ_JARXHW010000018.1, read on the forward strand.
AGCGGGCCTAAGCGGTATCTCCCGCTTACCGGTGAGCATTCGCATCGTGCTGGAATCGGTTCTGCGCAACTGCGATGGCCAAAAGGTCAAGCCAGAGGATGTCACCGCCCTTGCCAACTGGAGCGCGAGCGAGCGTAGCAGCAAAGAGATTCCCTTCGTGGTCTCGCGTGTGGTGCTACAGGACTTCACCGGCGTGCCCCTGCTAGTCGACCTCGCCGCCATGCGCGATGCCGTCGCCGCGCTCGGCAAGGATCCCGCACTGATCGAACCGCTAGTGCCCGTTGACTTGGTAGTCGACCACTCGGTACAAGTCGACCGCTCAGGCACAGCCAACGCATTTCTACAAAACTTAAAGATTGAGTTCAGCCGCAATAAGGAGCGCTACCAATTCCTAAAATGGGGCAAACAGGCCTTTGACACTTTCAGTGTTGTGCCTCCCGCAATCGGGATCGTACACCAAGTCAACTTAGAGCACTTGGCTAAGGTGGTCTTCGAAAAAGACGATATCCTCTACCCCGACACACTCGTCGGCACCGACTCCCACACCACCATGATCAACGGCCTCGGCATTGTCGGCTGGGGCGTGGGCGGCATCGAAGCGGAATCCGGCATGCTGGGCCAACCAGTCTACTTCCAAACGCCCGAAGTGGTCGGTGTCCATCTGACGGGCGAGCTACTAGAAGGCACCACTGCCACCGACCTCACGCTGCGCATCACTCAAATGCTGCGCGAAGCCAAAGTGGTGGGCAAATTTGTCGAGTTCTACGGCGAGGGCGCCGCCCAACTCAGCCTGGCCGACCGCGCCACGATCGCCAATATGGCCCCGGAATACGGCGCCACCATGGGCTTCTTCCCCGTCGATGAAAAATCACTCGACTACCTGCGCCTCACAGGCCGCGAGGAGGCGCAAATCGCGAAGATCAAAGCCTACTACCAAGCCCAAAACCTATTCGGTATTCCAAAGCAAGGCGAGATCGACTACTCCGTCGATCTGGAACTCGACATCAGCACTGTCGTGCCTTGTGTCTCGGGCCCCAAGCGCCCGCAAGATCGCATCGAAGTACCCGCGCTTAAAAAAACCTTTACTCAGCTACTGCAAACACCCACCGCGCAAGGTGGCTTCGGCATCGCGCCCGAAGAACTGGACAAAACCACTCGCGTGACCGCACCGGTAGCCGCTGGCGGACGCGATGAGCCCACCGGCGGCGTGACCGACCTCGCTGAAGACGAAGGGGCCGCCATGAACGAGACCGAGATGGTAGCCAACCGCCCCGCGACTCCAGGCGTGGGCGAAACGCACGATCCTGCCAGCCTGCCGGCCATCGCCCACGGCCAAGTGCTGATCGCGGCCATCACCAGCTGCACCAACACTTCCAACCCCTCAGTCATGATCGCCGCCGGCCTCGTCGCCCGCAAGGCACGTGAAAAAGGCCTGAACGTGAACCCGCTGGTCAAAACGTCACTCGGACCAGGCTCACGCGTAGTGACCGACTACCTGAAAGCGACCGACTTACAAGATGATCTGGACGCCCTCGGCTTCCAACTGGTCGGCTACGGCTGCACCACCTGCATCGGTAACTCGGGCCCCCTGGACCCCACCATCGAAGCGGCCCTCAAGGAGGGCAACATGATCGGTGCCTCCGTGCTCTCTGGCAATCGCAACTTCGAAGCACGCGTGCATGGCGCGCTCAAAGCCTCTTTCCTGATGTCGCCCCCTCTGGTAGTGGCTTACGCCCTCGCCGGCAACGTCAACATCGACCTCACTCACGATCTCATCGGCATGGGCAACAATGGCCAGCCTGTCTACTTGAAGGACATCTGGCCCAGCAACCAGGAGATCGAAGCCCTGGTCCACTCCGGCCTCAAACCCGAGATGTTTCGCAGCAAATACGGTGAACTCGACGATGCCAACCCCGAGTGGAATGCGGTGCAATCTTCGACCGGCGATAGCTACGACTGGGATGCCGACTCCACCTACATTCAAAACCCGCCCTTCTTCGAAGGCTTCGGCATGCAGCCCGGCACAATCACCGACCTCAACCAGCTGCGTCCACTCGCGATTGTCGGCGACTCGATCACCACCGACCATATCTCGCCCGCAGGCGCGATCAAAGAAGACGGCCCCGCCGGTCGCTATCTAAAGGAACACGGCGTGGAAAAGCGCGACTTCAACAGCTTCGGCTCCCGCCGTGGCAATGATCGTATCATGACCCGCGGCACCTTCGCCAACGTACGCTTCAAGAACCAGATGGCCGACGGCAAAGAAGGCGGCTACACCAAGCTAATGCCCGAAGGAAAGCCGATGGACATCTACGATGCCTGCCAGCAATACAAGCAACGTGGCACCGGACTGATCCTCCTCGCTGGCGAAGACTACGGCATGGGCAGCTCCCGCGACTGGGCCGCCAAGGGCACCGCCCTTCTCGGCGTGCGCGCCGTGGTGGCCAAGAGCTTCGAACGCATCCACCGCAGCAATTTGATCGGCATGGGCGTACTGCCCTGCCAATTCCCCGCTGGAGTCGACGCTCAAAGCCTCGACCTGAATGGCGAAGAAACCTTTTCAATCACCGGTCTCAACGAAGATTTGAAGCCTGGCCAAAGCCTGCCGATGGAAATCAAAAAAGCCGACGGCAGCACACAAACGGTCGAGCTCACCGTGCGCATCGACACCGACATCGAAGTCGAATACTACCGCCACGGCGGCATTCTCCAATACGTGCTACGCGACATCGTCGCGGACCACGCTACGCGCGAGAGTGGGGAGTAGAGAGGGGGAGAACGTCGAACGTTCAACATCCAACGTCCAATTTTGAATAAGGGTACAATCATTCGATGTTGGACGTTCGATGTTCCCAGCTCACTCGATTTAGGAGTCGCAGTATGGTCGCACTGGCTAACCCCACACAGACGCGACTGGCGTCGCATCGCTACACAATGAACCCCTACGTACAAAAAACGTAGCGAACTCGCGCCAGCGAGGTCTACGCGATCATTCCCCGCATACAGCGGAGCACGCCACAGGCGCGGCGCACTCCAACTTGCGAAATCCTCTAACTGATCAGCGCCTCAGCGGGAGGTGCGAACTTGGTCAAATTGATGCCCGCGACCGCAGACTTGTATTCCTCAATATTTGGCGTGCGGCCAAGGATTGCGGAAAGCACGACGACGGGAGTAGAGGCCAATAAAGACTCACCTTTTTTACGATCGGAATCTTCCACCACGCGTCCTTGGAACAGACGAGTGGATGTAGCCATCACGGTATCGCCACGAGCCGCTTTTTCCTGATTGCCCATGCAGAGGTTACAGCCAGGACGCTCGAGATACATCATGTTTTCGTATTCAGTGCGTGCCGCGCCCTTCGGTGCGTCGTCGTCGAACTCGAAACCGGAGTATTTCTGCAACATTTCCCAATCACCTTCAGCCTTCAGCTCGTCGATGATGTTGTAAGTCGGCGCAGCCACCACGAGGGGCGCCTGGAACTTCACTTCACCTTGTTGCGCTTCGAGATTCTTGAGCATTTGAGAAACAATCTTCAAGTCGCCCTTGTGTACCATGCAGGAGCCGACGAATCCGAGATCAACGGACTTCTCTCCCTGATAGTAAGAGAGCTCGCGAATAATATCGTGGGTGTAGCGCTTCGAAATGTCCTCGTTGTTGACGTCGGGGTCCGCAATCATCGGCTCCACGATGGCGTCGAGGTCGACTACGAATTCGGCCGAATACTTGGCATTGGCATCGGGCATCAGTGCGGGCTTGGCACCGGATCGAATGTCGGCAATGCGCTGATTGGCAATATCGATCAGGCCTTGCAGCACCTTCGAATCATTGTCCATGCCCTTCTCGATCATGATCTGGATGCGGCTCTTCGCGATTTCCAGTGATTCGATCAGTGTCTCGTCCTGGGAAATGCAAATGGAGGCCTTCGCCTTCATCTCTGCAGTCCAGTCCGTAAATGTGAAGGCTTGGTCGGCGGGCAGCGTGCCAATGTGCACTTCGATCACGCGACCTTGGAAGACGTTCTCCCCAAACTTCTTAAGCATTTGAATTTGCGTGGCGTGCACCACGTCGCGGAAGTCCATGTGCTCCTTGAGCTCGCCCTTGAAAGTCACTTTAACGGACTCAGGGATCGGCATGGTGGCTTCCCCCGTGGCCAAAGCCAGCGCCACGGTGCCCGAGTCGGCTCCGAAAGCGACGCCCTTGGACATGCGTGTGTGCGAGTCGCCGCCGATGATGATCGCCCATTCATCCACAGTCAGGTCGTTCAAGACCTTGTGGATCACGTCGGTCATGGCATGGTATTCGCCCTTTGGATCACGTGCAGTGATCAACCCGAACTTATTCATGAACTCCATCAAGCGCGGGATATTGGCCTGTGCCTTCTTATCCCACACCGATGCCGTGTGACAGCCGGATTGGTAACCGGCATCCACGGTCGGAGAGATGACTGTGGCCGCCATTGATTCCAACTCCTGCGAAGTCATCAGCCCGGTCGTATCTTGCGAGCCGACGATATTGGCGCGCACCCGAACGTCCGAGCCCGCGTGCAAGACAGCACCTTCAGACACACCGACGGCATTCTTATTAAAAATCTTCTCCACTGCAGTCAGGCCCTGGCCTGCATGCGAAATTTCCTTGGAAGGCGCGAAGGCCGACTCCAACTCAACGCCCAGAGTTTGAGCCGCGAAGCTCTGTAGCTTTTTACCGAAAACGACCGCGTAAGAACCGCCCGCCTTCATAAACTCCAGCTTCTGTGGTGTGAACGAGGCGGTCAGGTCGACCAACTCTTGCTCACCATTGTAGAGCTTCTTTTCCTTGGTGTTGATTGTCAGCACTGTGCCAGTTGCGACAGAGTAAACTTCCTCCAGCACGGGATCACCGCTCTCGTTCAAGACTGGCTTGCCCTCGGCATCCAATTTCTTGCGCCAGTTCTTCAGGTCGACTCCGATGCCTCCGGTCACATCCACGGTGGTCAGGAAAATCGGCGAAATCCCATTCGTGCCCGCAACAATCGGAGCAATATTCACAAAGGGAATGTAAGGGCTAGCGGGTTTACCGGTCCACAAAGCTACATTATTGACCCCCGACATGCGCGAGGAGCCCACGCCCATTGTGCCCTTTTCAGCAATCAACATCACACGCTTATCAGGATGCTGCGCCTGTAGACCTTGGATTTCAATCTGCGCCTCTTCGGAAATCATGCACTTACCATGCAGCTCACGATCCGAGCGCGAGTGCGCCTGATTGCCCGGGGACAACAAGTCAGTTGAAATATCGCCTTCGCCAGCGATGTAAGTGACCACTTTAATTTCTTCGTCCACTGGGGGCAACTTAGTAAAGAACTCCGCCTTGGCATAGCTCTCCAATAGCTCCTTAGCGATGGCATTGCCTGCCTGATAAGCAGCCACCAAGCGATCCGTGTCCGCCTCGTAGAGAAAGACCTGAGTCTTCAAGACCGCAGCAGCCTGTGCGGCGACCGCGGCATCCTCACCCAGCGCGAGATCTAAGAGCACCTTGATCGAAGGGCCCCCCTTCATGTGGGATAAGAGCTCCAAGGCATACTCGGGAGTAATTTCCTCCACCACAGACTCCCCCAGAATGATCTCTTTCAAGAATTGCGCCTTCACCGTGGCCGCACTGGTGGTGCCCGGTAATACGTTATAAATGAAAAAGTGCAAGGAGTCCTTGCGATACTCGTTATCGAGATCCTTAATCTGCTCAATGATCACAGCGAGCAATTCGCCATTATCAATTGGTTTCGGGCTCAACCCTTCACCTTTACGTTCTTCGATCTCTTTAGTATATTCTAGGTAAGTATTCATATCTTCAGCTATCACACAAAGTCTGCCCTCGCTTAGGGATTTCAAGAAGATTTTATGAATTATTGCCGACCCTCGATTGATTGTTGATTATTAAGTTCACAGTGCTAGCCTACTCGACCAGCTTTCTGACTCGGTTTTATATCTTACAACTTTTCACCTTTCACCCGACCCACGCTCTGCATGAGTGATTCACCACAGCCCACATTTCTCGTTAGCGCTTACTCCGACCCTGTCGTAGTTAAAATTAACGGCAAAGCGAATTACTTAAACTGTAATTCATTCCGTGAGTTTATCGAAACGATCCTCGCGAGTGGAAGTCGCCGAATTTTTATCGATTTTGAAGCATGCAAAGGTATGGACAGTACCTTTCTCGGCATTCTAGCTGGCACAGCAATCGAGCTACGTAAGCTCTCACCAGCGGGTGAATTGGTCGTCGGCAAACTTGGGGAGCGCAACTACGAGCTAATTTGCAATTTAGGCCTACAAAATTTGCTAACAGTCTCAGAGGATGAAACCGAAGCGGCCGAAAGTTTTGCCGCACTACAAAATCAAGAAGTCTCCGATGCCAAAAACATCCTGAAAGCCCACGAGAACCTAACAGAAGCGGATCAAGAAAACGTAGCCAAATTTCAAGACGTCATCGCGTTTCTACGCAATCAAGTCGAGAAACAGGACAAAGAGTAGACACAGCCCCTCGAGCCCCAGCCATGCTGCCTTTCATACTTGGACTAATCGCTGGAGCCTTCGCACTGTGGCTCCCCTACAACGCAAAACGCCGACAGATCAAAATTCTCGACGAAGATAAGCAGCTCCTACATCAGGAGAAACAAATCGTCGTCGAATTCATGCACAACATGGTCGAGGCGGTCGCCGAAGGCAGCAACCGCGAGACAATGTTTCAGCGCATCATCCATGCCGCCATCCTAAGCACCGGCGCGATGAGCGCCTGCATTTTCGAAAAACGCCCCAACAACACCCTGAAGGGCATCGCCGTCGAAGGCCTCTTTCCACCACAGCGCAAACTTCCAAAGTCGGTAACCAGTAAACTCACCACGCGCGCCCAATTCCTCGAGAGCATCCTCAAGTCTGAAACCTACCAAATGGGCGAAGGCCTGATCGGCCAGGTCGCTAAATCGCGCCGCGCACAGCTCATCGTCGATGCAGAAAACGACCCGCGCATCGTACAACACGAAGACCCCGCACTGAAAATTCGCTCCTTCATTGCCGCTCCCGTGCTCTTTCAAGGAGAACTGATCGCTGTGCTCGCCGTAGCCAATCCCTCCGACGGGCTCGCGTTTACCGAAACTGACTTCTCCCTAGTCCAATCACTCGCCGAACAAGTGGGCCTCGCCGTGCACAACAGCGACGCCATGCAACTACAGATCGATAAAAATAAACTCGATACCGACATCGAGCTCGCCAGTAACATCCAAGGCCTGCTGCTCCCGAAGAAATTTCCGCCTGCCGACCACATCGCGTTCGCCTCACACTACACGCCTGCTCAAAAAGTCGGCGGCGACCTCTACGATGTCTTTGCATTGGATGAAAAAACAATCGCGTTCGCTATCGCCGACGTTTCCGGCAAAGGCATATCCGCCTCGATTTTAATGGCGATTTGCCAAACGCACCTACGCCACTTCGCACAACTACACCGCTCACCCTCAAAAGTGCTCAGCGCCATCAATGCTGCCATGGAACATACGATGCAACGAGACATGTTCATCACCATGGTCTACGCTGTAATAGACTTAGAAACTGAAAAACTCACCTTGGCGCGAGCAGGCCACGAGTTGCCGCTTTTCTACGACCAACATACAAATGGCGGCCTCGACGTCGGCCCAATTCAATCCCCGGGCATGGCGGTCGGCATGGTGCCTCCCGCCATATTTGAAAGTATCATTCAAGATACCTCCATCCACTTCGGAAGTAAAGATGCCCTACTACTCTACACCGACGGCATTACCGAAATCGCCAATAACAATGGCGACGAATACGGCAGCCAGCGCCTCACTGAACTACTGAGAACACATGGCGACAAAGGAGCTCAAGAACTTGTGGAGCAGACATTGGAGAGCGTACACCGCTTCTCCCAGGGCACCGGCCAACTGGATGACTTAACACTGATCGCGGTCAAACACGCATAAAAACTCAGAAGGTCGAAGCTCCGCTCCACTCTTGAAAGCGGTAAAGCCATGTCTTCCAACGCAAGGACCATCCCTCTTCAGCCCAGTCCTCGTAAGGCAGACTTTCCTCATAGCCATCCGCATTGGTCCACAAAGCCTCAAAATACGCATCAAAGGCGGCTCCCATCTCCATCGCATCTTGAAACAGTAAATTCGCCTCTAGGTTTAGATTTTCCAAATTGCGACGCGTCCAATTTGCCGAGCCCAGACACAACACATCCTGCTGATCCCCAACAACACGTAATACCTTGGCATGATACTGCTCTCCATGGGTGGCTGCCCAACGCACCTCAATCGCTCCCTCACCAGACAAAGCCATCAGCTCCGCGGCAACTTCACGATTGGGAATACCGTTTTTTTCGCGTCCAAAAGCATCGCGATTCGCATCTAGTAATAAGCGAACCTGAGCTCCGCGCTGAATCGCTTGCGTGAAAGCTTTCACAATACTTCGATCCGAAAAATAAAATACAGCAGCGTCGACACGAGTGTCCGCATTCGCCGCATTCAACTGAGCGAGTAGCTCTGCTTGAATGGCCCCCTCACTCCGCCAAGCCACCCGTGGCGCACCTTCACGCGCTCGAGGCAGTGAATCTACCCGAGGAATACTTTGCCGAATTTTCTCAATGCTACGAGCCACGAATTGACTGCCCTCACCTTGGACTTGCTGCGGATCCATCGCGGACCACTCTGCCACCGCCAACTCTGAATGCGCTGCATAAATCGCCACGGCGCCCTCAACTACAGCCCCCAGATTTGAGTGATTTGCGCTCCCATCAGCTGGGTTCAAACTGCCAATCACTACCCGCGGCGCAGAGCCCTCTCGCCCTGTCACCAGAACTTTACGATGATTCGCCTTAAAATACAACATGCGCCCCAACTGAGCAAGTGTCAGCTTCTCGCCCGCTCCATCAAATGGATTAGGGACCACTCGCAGCCCACCTAGTTTTCCCGTAGGCAAATACTGGCTCCAAAACCATGCTTGAGGGGCATACACACGATTAGAATCCGGCATCTGACTCAAATCTGTGAACACCACTGGAATGCCCGCTCCCGCCAAACGAGCGTAATAGTCCGCCCCAAGCTCCCCGTAAATGCGATTGATCGGGTCCGTAATGACAAGTATCGGCAAATCCGGACTTTGGATTCGCTTGCGTAGTAAGGCCTCCGCTAACTCCTCGGCCAGCGGACGAAGTTCTCCAGAGGGCTCCACTGCACCACGCCAAGGATTCCAGAGGAAAAAATCAGCGATCACAAAGGTCTCAGCAGACTCTATCTCCTGCAAGATTGTGTCAAAAATTTGATGTGAGCGCACGACCTGCTCTCGTTCTCGATCCCAAACAGTGCGATCAATCAATAATCGCGCCTCAGAATACTCAAAATCCGGACTACGCAAGCTCGTCCCCGCTGGCAACTCCTGCTGCTGAAAAAGCAGATAAGGCAACGCCGCCACCCCTAGCAGGGCCCCAAGAAATATCCATTTGATCGTTCGCATTCTTTTAAATATGCGAAAAGCACCAACGAACACAAGGACATGTCAGCAACTACAGCTCATGCAAATTAACAATATACACGCCCCAGCAGCACGAGCCATTCAATACGACAGGCTGCGACCAGTCATCTCAATTAACCCGCCCGAGGCCATGCCGTCACCGGGAGCGGCTACCTCGTCCCAATACTCGCCCTGGTCGATAATACTCATCGGGCCCAATTGCCATACTATGGCAATTCGTCGAGCAATAAGTAACCCCCTGAGCAACCACCCGGACAGACGCCCGCACAACGCTCAAATTCTTGCTGCATATTGGACATACAGTGACACTACTTCCATTTATCATTCTCAGCTTTGTTAATTGATTCGTGTTTTTTAATATTAATCATGCGCTCCCTGCGTCAACAAACAGCTAACTCAAATCACGCGCAAAGGAACTCTCGTATCCAATAGACTGATACCCTTAAGCAAAACTCCCAGCAAAATCAAAATCATCAGACTAGGCAAGAGAGCTATTTCCCTAGCGCCGAAGTCTCTTTTAAGTAGGCCACAATCTTGGCGAACTTCGCATCATCAAAATCTTCATGATTGGGCATAATTGTATCTGGGTAAAACTGCTTAGGGTTCGTAATCATCTTCCTCAAGTACGCTTCATTGTAATTCGCATGCCCTTGCAGCACAATTAAAGGACGCTGCGAAACATTGCCACCGACATTGCCGGGCCCCTGGTGGCAGACATTACAGCGCTGCAGAAACAAATCACGTCCGGCCTGCGCCAGTGGCGACAACTGGTCCATCGGCGCATCATAAAATGGTGCATAACGCTTAGCTGTATTCATTGCACGAATACCAGTCATTTGAGTCGCAGAAACCATCCCATATTTTGGAGAACCTGGGTAACCGCTTTTGTCACCGACCACGAAAACATAATAGGGAGCCAATGCCTCAATATCTCCGCCAAACATCGGCCATTCGCTCTCATCGGGCCCCTTGCCGTTAATATACAGCAACATGACTGGATCATTTTCCTCAAGATACTCCAGTGTCATAAAACTCTCCCACGCATCTGTAGTTTCCAACAAGAAACCATCCGCATCGGGCCCCAAACCAAGCGCCTTCACCAAAGACTTCAGGGGCAGTACACCTAAGTCGGCCATATCAGCACCGGGGAAAACTTCCTCCCGAATCGTGGTAAATCCATCGATCTCCGAGAGTTCCTCGCGAGTCATATAACCGCCCTCTTGCCCCCAATCACCGCTAAAATAAATGGACGCCTCTGCCGGCTCTTCAGCATGCATTGCTACTTCAGCCAGTAAAGAGCTTTGAGTGCATAAAGAAAGTAAGCCACACAGGCCTATAGTATGAAGTAGGTAGGAATTCATTCGATCGATTTAGCAAAATCTAAGCCAGATTTTTCATCGAAAAAATATTTCACCTAAATGCGACCCACTCGTGTATCCGAAAATACGACACATTTTCAAATGCATGCATATACCCACAAGTAACTATAAAAGTGCCACTATTGCACAAAAAAACCGCTGTTGCGAGTCATTGCTCACTCGCAACAGCGGTGTCCAAGCGTTACGAAAAAACTATCGTACCCGACGGCGCACCAGTGCGCCCCCTAATACTGCCAGGCCCAATAGCGCTGCAGCAGAAGCTGGCTCTGGCACAGTAGTCAAGTTTGCCACCAACAAACCGGAATCAAGTGCACCTGATTCCGGGCCGCTGGGTAACATAATTGAATTCTGCGTGAAAGCATACAATCCATAAGAGGAAGATCCATCCGCAGGCACATCCCATTCACTACCCAGGCTTCCGCTTGCCTGGCTAAATATACCATACGAAGCACCCACCCCGATAAAACCATCTGCCATGCTAGCTTCCGGGAACCATGCGAGTGCCAGCGCATCCCCCTCGCTTAATGTATGACTGCCGTAACTACCGAGACTCACACTGGGTAGCCATGCAGCGAGTAAACCATCCATACCTGAGTTGGAAAGGTCGCCATACCACAGCACAAGATCATCGCCGCTAGTACCATCGGCAGTGATACCAGTAGAAAGATCTTCAGCAAATGAGAATGCTTCGACGGCATCGAATCCATTGCTGTCTGTATCCGCAAGCAACATGACTACACCTGTCGTAGGCATCGCTTCGCCCGCGTTCAATGTTTGCAACTGATCGGCCTGAATATCAAAGGAGATCGTGCCATAGACTGTAGACATCATTGTAGATGCACACAGTAAGAGTGAAGAATGTATCTTTTTCATTATATATTTACTTTTAATTTCGTTACTTAATCGAGATCACTGCTCAAATACTCGGGCAGAAATTGCCAGAGTGCTTGTGAGCCACTCGTATCGCCGACTTTGCGAATGAGAACTCCCTGCCCAGGCTGAAAGACCTCGACGGAGTCCATCAAACTTAAGAAGCCGCCCCCTTTAAGGCGCCAACCGGGCCCGCCGAAGCTAGCTCCTTCATAGTAGTAATAGATCCCGACGGCTGCTTTATCGAATCCAGCAGCACTGTTATCCATGACCATCACTAAATCCGCATCCAATCCTGTGATGGATGTGGTGCCTTCTACAGCTCCACTTTCCAGCAACTTGGAATCCGCAAGGCTGACTGGCACCATGCTCGTGGTCGCCACACGTATATCACTATCGATTTCGTGCCCTTCAATCACAAATGTGGATTGAGTCATTTGCACCTGCCCCGGCAGCAACAATTCGACCGCAGAATCTGTGATATTACGAAAACCAAATGCACGATCGGGAGCGATGGGATAATCATCATGTATCTCAGTCCAGCTGTCTCCTCTCATACGCCAGCCTTCACCGCCAAAAGCGGTGCCGTCGTAATAATAAAAAACCGTGGATGCGGCTAAGTCGACTCCCGCGCTCTGGTCGTAGAAATGCAACTCAGAGCGCTCGCCCAAACCTGTGATCGCAGCACTCGGCGTAACTGCATCTTGCTCACTAAAGAAAGTGCCCAAGGTCCAGTAAGGCACGATTTGCAGCGCTTGATTTTCGAGGCCATAGCCCTCCAGACTGCCCTCCTCCAGATCCAACTCCAGAGAGTCGGCGTCGTTGCCTGAGATCGTGTAGTAGCAACCTTCCAAATCACCACTCATGAAGAGTGCATAGTAGGTCACTGGCTGCGTGTCGGCGACATACACCCATTCGTCCTCCGACCAATCTGGGCTGGCGCCCGTAGTGACTAGGTCGATACGATTACCTTCGACCGTCGCAATCTGTCCGGAATAGACAGCGGTGCGATGCAGCGGCAGGCTGATCAAGGCATCGGATTGAGCCGGCACTTCCAGCTCTAGGATGCCCATAGGGTCCGTTTCCAGGGTGATGGCTGTCCCCACACTCGCCGTCGCGGCGAACAGCGGGAGCAGTATCCAATTTCGGGTATGTAAATACATATTAAATCTTATTCTAAGTGTTAATGTCTGTAGTGCGTATTACTGAACGACGATGCGCCAGAAGAGGGCTTTGACTTTAGTATCAATCTCAAGCTGGACCGATTCGGTGCCATCCTCGTTGTCGACGATACGTTCGGTGATCTCGACGACTTCTTCGCTGGGCTGGTCCCAGTGGATCAAGTCTTCCGAGACAAGGTAGCTCCATTGCAAGCCGGCATCCTGAATGCGCTGGTAGCGCATTTCATTCACGCCCGCCCCCAGTGTAACGGTTGGCATGTGCAGACCGGATCCACTCTTGGGATTTCCATTAAAGACGAACTCATAGTAATTACTATAGCCGTCGCCATCATGGTCGTCCTCGCGACCGACATTGCTATCTTCGGCATCGAAGAGTTGGTCACGCCACGAGGAGTAAGTGGACCCCGCTGCGGTGAATGACTGTAAGCTGGTTTCTACTGGCTTACGTCCATCCGTTGCTTTGGCATACCACTCATAATGACGGCCAGCCAATAGCTCGTCCCACTCGAACTCCAATTCGGATTCGGCAGGTATATCGGTGAAGGTCGCCAACTCCTCAAATTCGGAGATGATGGTTCCCATGTCATACTCCAATTCGAACTGACTGTTCGTGTCGGTCTCATAGGCATCCACCCAAGGTGAGTAAGTGCGCACGTAGATCTTATTGTGTGCAGGTTCGAATGTCAGGATTCGTAGGTAACCTTGGCCACCTTCGCTGTAGCCCTGATAGTCTTGTAAGAGGGAGTGCGTAATATTTCCCTCGAACTCATCCGTGCGTTGTCCCTCACCGTGGATGTGACCACCGAGCATCAGGTGTAAGTTAGGATAGCCCTTCAAGCGCTCGTAGATCGCTTCACCGTAGGAACTCCAAGAAGCAGGATTGCCGGTATTGACCAGGTGGTGCGTCGTCACGATGACACGACGATCGGGATAGGCTTGCACTAAGCCTTCGGCCCAATCGAGCACCTCTGTATTTGCAGAGCCACGATACTCCAGACTGATCGAAAGGAAGTCGTATGAGCCAACCGAATACAATTGGTAGTAGTTATCATTGTTACTGCCGTAGTGGTCGCCGTAGTAGCTCTTATCAGCCCAGTGATCGACACCGAAATACTTGTTATAGTAAGTCGTAGTGCCATCTGGATCCCAGATCGGCTCTTGGTCGTGATTCCCGACCGCGACGCCATAAGGAATACCTTCAGGCAGTCCAGTGGTTAGCGGATCTTCCAGTAAGTAGAGCGCGTCCGAAGCGTTGATCCACTCCTGCTCTGCAGAGCTTCCGTTACCATACGTATCACCGTTCTGAACGATGTCTCCCAGGTGCAAGACGAAAGCAATATTCAAGGCTTCGCGATTATCAATGACCCATTGTGTTTGAGAAGCGAAGATTTCCTTCACAGCTCCATTGATCTCTGCCGAATAGAATTGTGTATCAGGCAGCAATACCACCGAGAACGCTTCGTCGGAATCAGCGACTAGACGTCCGAAGAGTGTGACATCCAGTAGGTCTTCAAGATTGCCATCAGTGACATCCAGATTAATAACCGCGGGCTCGGCAACTTCAGACGCACCGTCTGTAGGCGCATTGATCGTGATCTCTGGATACAGATTCGCAGGATCGGTATCGATTTCAACAATCAGCTCTGGGCGTTGCTTTGCATCGGCACTTAATGATGAATAGAAACCGTATCCATCGTCGGAGTAAGTTTGAATCACCCAGCCATAGACCGGTGCACCATTCAACCAGTCGACCAGGGTCGGCGTGACCTCGACGTCGTAGTATGACTCTTGGCTAGAGAAGATGCTCACGCTATCGGGCTGACTATCTGATTCGACATCGTCATCGTCGATACCGTTACCGCCCCAGGCCTCCGAGGACCAGCTAGACAAATCATCCCAATCCACCAGCATTTGCTGGAAATGCATGGGGCCATCACTTTGCACGGAAGTATCGGTGCCGACATAGAGTCGGATATAAGCACGATCGATAATCGAGCCTGCAGGAATTTGCCCCGCAGCTTCACCAAAGATGTCGCCAAAGTTCAGCAATACCTGACGCTCACTGCCATCCGAGTTATGGTCTACCCATAGGATTGCATTCTGCGCATTGGCCTCAGGCGTATCGGAATCGATTTCAATCTCCAATGCACTCGCATAGTCATTGAAGCCTTGCTGGAAGGACAGTTGACGCAGACCATAAGGTCCATCGTCGGTGCGAGCAAACGCGGGCTCACTGATGCCGCCACCAGTTTCGCTCAAAGCGACTACACGGTAATAGTGTGTGCTCTCCGTCTCCAAGCCAGTGTGGCTGTAGGACTGCGTATCTGGATCGAGATCCGCAACTAACACCTCCCACTCACCGTAGTAGTCCGTGGCGTGTTCAATCATATAGGCGGTCTCGTCGCTAGCAACGTCAGTCCAGGTCAACTCAATTTCTGAAGTAGAGACCGGCTCTGCAACTACCGAAGTGGGCGCTGCAGGAGTCGGGCCATCGCTATAGACAACCACTAATTCAGGATGAATATCAGTATCTGCGGCCTTGGAAGTCCAGAAGCCAAAGCCATCATTATCGGAGTTCAACAACACCCAACCGCGATTGGTCGCAGTGCCTGCAAGATACGCTTCGATGGAAGCGGTGACGTCCCACTCGCTCCAGGTCTCGATGTCCTTATAGGTTTCATGCACATATTCCGCAGTGGCGACTGCTTCGACATCGTCGGCTGTGATACCATCGACCATCGAATTCCAGCTGCTGTTCGCCGACCAATCCGCGAGCATGCGGTGTAGGCTAATGATATCGTTGCTGGGGTTATTCCCGTCTCCAACCCATAGGCGTAGCGTCGCGCTCTTAACGATCGCAGTGGATGGTATTTGCTGCGCGCCGGTTCCGATGATATCTTGGAAATCAATCAGCACCTGATCTTCATCGGTCTCACTATTATTGTCAGTATAGAGGTTGGAAGTATTCCATGTTGCATCAGCACCAGGCGAGCTCGAGGAGCGAATGCCGATATCATTAGTCGCGGTGTATCCATTCATTCCATACTGGAACTTGGCAACTTTCTCATTGTAGCGCGTGCCGATATTCGCACGTATCGCGGAGCTATATACCGTGCCCCCAACAGTGCTGACACGGTAGTAGTAATCTAGATCGGGCTGAACCTCCGTGTCGGAGTAGCTTTCCACATTCGCGGCAGTCGTTTCGATCACAATCCATTCACCCTCTGTGCCTTCGCGGCGCTCCAGCGTGAAACCGGACTCATTACTGGAAGCATCTACCCAGCTCAATTCGATCACTTTATCAGCTGTGGCCAATGCAGTCAGATCTGTGGGAGGAAAGGAAATCACAGATGTGTCCAAGTCGGTGGCTTGCCAATCCGCATCAGTAAAGACCCCACTAACAGCGCCGTGAATTTGCTGACTTTCGTCGTAGGCTGCGGCGCCCGCAGTTTCATCCAGTTTCCAGAAGCCGGACAAGTCTGCATTCGGCAGTGCGGGATTCTCAGTCATCAATGCGCGGATCTCACTCATTTCAAGTGCACGATTCCAAACAGAGACTTCATCAATCAAACCTGCAAAATAACCCGCCGGTGAGCCGGAGGAATTGAGTGCGGAACCGATACTAAAGTGCTGAATACTATCGGCGCGCAACGGCTGTCCGACATAGAGTTCATTCTCCAGCGCACCATTTAAATATAGCTTCCATGTGCTGCCATCGTAAGTCAGTGCGGCATAATACCACACATGATCTTGAATCGGAGACACACCTACAATCGGGTGATTCAGGCCCGGACTGGTGCCGCCAGCTCCTTCTTCAAAGTCGGCCCCCAGCATACCTGTGCCAGAATCAATGCCGAAGAAATAATTACAATCTACTGTAGTGCCATCACTCTCACCGCGACCTTTCGCGACGAGTGGAATGCCGTGAATACCACCCACACCTGTGGTTGCGGTGGAACCTTCACCGGTTTTCTTAAACCAAAGGGTAATGGTCAACTCAGACATACCGAGCGTGTTGCCCATGGTAATGTAATCATCGATGCCATCGAACTCCAGTGCGCTGGTTCCTGTTCCAAAGCGGAAGGCCTGCACCGCATCGGGCTCGCCTGAGCCAAATGTGTTAGAAGCGCTCACACGATAGAAATACTTCGTATCTTCGAGCACGGTGCTGTCGCTATAGGACGTGCTGCCTGCAGGCAAACTATCCGTGAGTATTGTCCACGGACCATCGAGCGAATAAGCGCGCTCTACGATATAGTTCCCCTCGTCACTCACGCTATCAGTCCATGTAATCAAGGCGGCATTCTCTGGCGTGCGGCTCACGCTGGTATCCGTCGGCGAACCAGGAACGGCACCGAGTGTATAGTGAATGACCAACTCCGGACGCAAACTCAGGTCGCTTGACTCCGAGGAAGTGATCCCGAAACCATTACTGCCCGCATTTAATAATACCCAACCACGATTGGTATGACTGCCATCCAAAATACTTTGCACACGCTCAGTCAAATCCCACTCCGACCAGACACTGGCCACATTCAAACCATTCTGCGCAAAGTCTGGAGTGCTCGCGGCTTCGACACCGTCGGGGCTGATTCCGTCGACCATGCTATTCCAGGTGCTATGGCTGTCCCAATCACTCAACATCGGATACATGCTGATGGTGTTAGAACTCTTCTCATTACCATCGCCTACCCAAATACGTAGGGTCGCGCTTTGAACCACCGAGCCCGCAGGCACTTTGCCATCGGCTATGGCTCCCTCAAGATTGGGGAATTGCATCAAAATCTGATCTTCGTTCGTTGACGAATTATTATCAGTATACAGCGTCACAATGTTCCACGTCACATCGGGTCCGGGCGCAACATATTGACGCAATCCGATATCAAGCGCATCAAAGTATCCATTCACTCCGTAGCGCAGCTTCGTCACATGATGGCCGGCTGAAGTGCCGGCATTGGCTTGTGTAACTAATGAAGTGGCGCCACCAGACACACGTACGCGATATAGATAATCGACGTCTAAGTCGACCGATTCATCCAGATAGGAAGTGCTATCTGCTGGCAGTGTCGCCAACTCTGACCATGCTGCAGCGCTTGAATCATACCGCTCAACAATATAGCCTGCCTCAGCGCTTGCTTGATCCGTCCAGCTAAGGCTGATCGCTCCTACCTGAGAAGCCCAGGCTCGCAGATTTGTAGGAGGCGTCACAAAATCCGCTCTTACAAAATTGCTGTCCACCCATGTGGATTCGGTCTCGCCAGTAAAGACACCATCGTTGTTACCCGTCGCATCGGCGACTGTAACACCAGAAGCCTGCTCCAGTGGCCAATAGCCCACCAGTCCGGTTTCTGTGACAGCAGGCGACGAGGTCATTAAGTTCTCGATATCACTTTGGCTCAAGGCATGATCCCAAACGCTGACTTCATTCAGGCTTCCTGCAAAATAGCCTTGAACGGTGCCACTAGAATTCATTGCTGCACCCAATCCGAAATGCTGGATACTATCGGAACGGAGGGGCTGCCCCACGTAAAGCTCCGCATCCAACTGTCCATTCAAATATACCTTCCATGTCGCGCCATCATAAGTGAGTGCGGCATGCTGCCACACGCCTTCAACCACAGGAGTCACACCCACCACAGGGTGATTGACCCCTGGGCTGACACCCGCAGCGCCTTCTTCGAAGTCAGCGGCAAGCATGCCGGCACTATTGATCCCGAAGATGTAATTACAGTCGAGCGTGCTGGCATCATTCTCACCACGTCCTTTAGCGACAAGTGGGATCACATTGACACCGCCCGCGCCAGAACTGCCTAGAGCCCCGCCCGCGTCTTTTTTAAACCAGACACTGATCGTCAGTTCGGAAAGACCCAAGGTATTCCCCATGGTCACGTAGTCATCGACTCCATCAAAATGGAGTGCTTTGACATCGTCCGCGTGTACATGATTATGCGTCGCCATTGTAGCCAAACAGCCAACAAAGCCGTAACTACAGTAGCGCGCTACTCGATTATATAATTGATTGAACATGATTAAATTATTACCTCTAAATTTACCTTAGCACACTAGCGTGCATTGACTTGTAGCAAGCGCTCCTCAGACGCCCGCGACTGCCAGCGGAAAGAATTGGCCTCTGGATGTAGGACTTGAAAATCTTCACCTTGAGATTCTACCCATGCGCTTAAAAACATGCGGGGGCTCAGCGCTGGGAAATCTATGCAACGCGCCTCCAACCAATCCGCTTCAACAGTTGGCGACTCAAAAGTCATATCCAAACGGAGCATCATATTCTCAGGATCGCCCCCTCTGACGGAACGCCCACGTTGGTAATCAAATGTATTCATGCGAAAGCAAACCGCCTCCACATCTTGCATTGGCAAGACCACCCCTGCGGCACTTAACTGAAACTGAGCAGCTATAGTATCAGCCAGCACATGACGCGGCATGCGTGAAAGATCGTAGGCGTATTCCCCCCAAGCGGATAAGGGTGCCACCACCGACCACTTCACACGTGAACCTTCATCATAGAGATAGCTGACCACTGGGCGATACTCCCATCCGATGCTCGCAGCGTCTAAGTTGGACATCGCATGAATGCCTTGCACGGGTTCGTCCCACACAAATGCATACTGAATTGAAAAGCCAGGCCCTACCTTTGCGGGCAGCACCGTCATCTCATCATTCTGGCGCAAAATACAATCTGCATACACCGGAGCACCATGATGGTCCTGCCCCAGATCGAAGACCACCGCCAATGATTGAGGCGGCGACTCAAACAGATAGCCCAACACCACCTCGATTCGTTGTTGCTCCAGTCCTAAGTTCTGAACCGCCGAGGAATCAAAATCAGGTAGCTGCGCCCAGGCACTGGACGGCAACAATACCCGATTATCTGCATCCACGAGTTTGAAGTGCTTCTGCACTTCACCTTGATACTCGAATGCAAACTGACGCAAGGCCTCGGGCGCAGTCGCCATTTCTGAACTCAACTCTTGCCCCACCATTTTAATTAAGTCTGGCATTGTCACCTCAATGCGAACTTCGAGCTGTGCCTCATATACGTTCAAACGAATACTCGTTTGCGCAGCACCATGCCCATGCACCCAGGGTGCAACGACAGAGCAGCATGCGACTAAGAATAATCTAAAAAACGTATCCATTTTAATAATACAATAACACCAGAAAACCCCATCAACGGCTGCAGAAGCTCGAGGTCAAATATGTACCGCCGACCTGAATCACATTTAACACTCACGCCACCCAAGGACACTTGAACGACACAATCGTAAACGATTCGTGATCTGTTTGGCACAATGCCGCGGGCCGGGAATCCCCTAGAAACGATAGCTGAGAGTCACACGTAGGCTACGCGGCTCAATCGGATGGAAGTGCACATCTTCAACTCCAGACACCTCCCCAGCGAGCTGCGACTCATAGTAGTAGGTGATATCATCGTCCTGTGAATCCAGCAGATTGAGCACATCGAAACTTAAGCGCAGGTTGGGCGTAAAGTCGTAGCCCGCCTTTAGATTCAAGACTAACGAAGGGTCCGACTCGATACTACCATCTTCCGTGAGTGGACGACTGCCAAAGTAGCGCGCACGCAAACTCCCAAAGAGGCCAGATTGGCCCCGATAGCTCACGCCACCATTTACAACCGCATTCAGCGCACCGGGAATTTCATCCCCATTCTCGAAGCGAGCATGTGTCAGCGCTAGATCGAGATCCAATGTCAGCCACTCGACTGGTCGGTAATCATTGGTCCATTCGATACCGTAACGCTCACTGCCCTCAGACGCTTCGGTGGCGCCACCATCACCCACATAGAGCAATTCAGAATCCAGCTGCAGCCACCAGACCGACAGTGCACTATTAAGCTGATCATTCCAATGCACCCGCAGCCCAGCTTCAGCACCACTGGAACGCACCAGGGGATCGACTGAATCCACTGCTGATAAATCTGTCGGATCGACAGTGATCGTAGTGCCCCGCGCATCATTACTATGAAAGCCGAGCCCGAAACTACCGTAGAACTCTAACATGCGATGCGGCGTATAAATCAAACTGAACTTAGGACTCAGCATCCAATCATCCGCACGGCCAGAGTTCGCCGCCAAATCGCTGTCGACATCGAAAGCATAATAATCCGCGCGCAAACCAAACACAGAACGCCAGTGAGCCGACCAATGGATTTCATTCTCATAAAAAACGGCCGCAGACAATTCCTCCACATCGTCAACCCGCACGGCCTGCAGTCGCTCGCGCGCGGCGGTTTGATATAAACCAATGTCATCGATCACATCGTAGCGTAGCTGCGCTCCGAAAGTATGCCGCACATCACGCTCCCATAAATGCGTATGTAAGAGGTTGTGGGAAAAGTTTAGCCCATAAACCATTCGGTTTTCGGCCTGCTCAAACTCGTCGCCGTTGACGGGATCTTCGAGGAAATATGTAAAGTTGGACCATAAGTTGATGTCATAGTAGATCGCATACGCCCCCCATGTAGTGGTGGTATCTCCCTGATCGCGGCGGTACTCCGTCGACAAGCTATAGCGCGCACTCTCCCCGCCCACATCTTCATCTACAGAGCCAAATTCCGAAATCGAGCCACTCTCCACTGCGCGCAAGGGAATTTGATCCGCGGAATCCCAACTGGCATCATAACCATGGAAACTGAGACCCCACTCAGCATCATCAAACTGCTTGGTGTATTTCACCAGGCCCTTGAATTGATTTAAATTTTCTCCGATATCCCATGGACCTTCGTAATAGTGTGACTCAAAGCCGACAACCAGGCGCTCCGTCAAACTCAGATCAAAGGCATCTGCCAAGACCGTGCGAAAGTAGCCATTTTGCCCGATGCTCAGTTGAGCGATCCCTTGCTCCAACCAACTCTCAGTCTGGATCTGTGCCGAGCCCGCCGAGGCGAAATCGCCAAGTGCGGCATAGTAGGGCCCTTTAGTATAATGCACGAGCTCAATCAACTCAGGGATCACGAAGTTAATATCCGTATAGCCCTGCCCATGCGCATGTGTCACCATATTCACCGGCATCCCATCCACGTAGGTCGCGAAGTCGGTGCCATGGTCCAGATTAAAGCCGCGCAAGAAATATTGATTGGCCTTACCCGTGCCGCTGTGCTGCGTCACAATCAGGCCGGGCACCATTTCTAGCACTTCGCCCGTGCGAGCCATGGGGCGATACTCCAAGTCTGATTGCCCGTAGGCCCCCTCAGACCCCACAAAGGCCGAGCCAATCAAGCTGCTCTCACGTCCAACCACTTCATAGTCTGGCAAGCGATGGATCGGATCGGCCCAGATTGAACTGCTCAAAATTGGTACTAGTAAAATTTTTTGTAGCGTGTGCATAATAATGGCCGATACCAAAAATGCCCACAAGAGCATGCAAGCTGGATTCGCTCATACTCTGCAACAATCTCGTCACGCACTCACATTCTGTAACTTGGTCGACATAGTTACTAGATATACAAGATACAAAGCATCAACGGTCACACAATTATAGAGAGAATAGAACGAAGCTCACATGATATTAGTGAATAATCTTATCGTATCTATTATATCGATACGCATTCTAACATAGATTCATCCACTCCCTGTTTTTAATTGATTATAAAACCTATATTTACTTCCAAACAAAAGAATGCTATATACTTTACGCCCCTAGCACTCGACCGCTGCCAGTTTCCCTCTCCACCGCACAATGAAAATCGCCTCTAGAATAAAGAGAATTGCCACAAGAGCATGCTTTCTGACGAGCCTTGCCACATTTCCACTGAGCGCTCTACCAGCGAGCACACAGCAAAGTGCCCCACAGACGACTCATTCAATTCGCCCCCAGGCAAAAGCTTACAGTGCACAGGGGCTCCCTCCCAAAAACTTGGCACGCTGGTATCGGGGCGCGAGCTTGATCCTAGTCGACAAAGAGCAATTTCAGCACATACATGTGACTGACGTCGGCGATTACGATGAAGCACTTTTCCTCAGCGATAATTCTGCACTAAGTTACAACATTCAAGCTGGCTCACACGATTACATCATCGACCTCGGTCAGGCCAAGCGCGTATCACGCTTCTTTCTTAATAATCAAAGTGCTGCGGGCAGCTTCAGGGTGCTTTGCGCCGACACACTGGACGAGTTAGAGAGTGAGGAGTGGATTCAACTAAGCCAAGCTGTCGACTTCGCAAGCGGCGTCATTCCCTCGGTGACTTTTCCTTCAATCGAGATTCGCTACATTCTGATACGTTTCGACATCCAATCCGCTGGCAGCATTGGCAATTTCGGAGTTACAGGTGAACGCTCCTAAGGCCATAGCTTCTCGAAACCACCGCGAAACAGCATTCGCTTTAGGCGATGACTCACCTTTTCGAGTCGACCCCGTCGACGAATTAGCTCTACATCGACTCTGCGACACCCCCAGAGCCGATGCCACCTTCCACACAAAATGACCAGTCTATTACAGGCGTTCTCGAACGGATTATTTATTTCAACGAAGAGAACGCCTACTGCATAGCAGAGCTGCAAGTCAGCGATAGCATACGTCCTGTTACCGTGCTCGGCGCACTGCCAGGCGTGCAATGTGGCGAAACGCTGCAGCTAGACGGGCAGTGGACGCGGCACCCGCAGCATGGTGACCAATTTAAAATCGCTCAATTTAAATCGCAACTGCCCGCCTCCGTGCACGGCATCCGCAAATATCTAGGCAGCGGACTCATTCATGGCATCGGTAAATCCTACGCCAAGAAAATCGTAGACCACTTTGGAGCCGACACCTTGCAGATCATCAGCGAAGATTCTGGGCGCTTACACGAAGTACCCGGCATCGGCAAGCAACGCGCCAAATCAATTAAAGCCGCATGG
The DNA here is from genome assembly GCF_031127805.1 of Thalassobacterium maritimum. Lineage (NCBI taxonomy): Bacteria > Pseudomonadati > Verrucomicrobiota > Opitutia > Puniceicoccales > Coraliomargaritaceae > Thalassobacterium > Thalassobacterium maritimum. The sequence continues at coordinate 75,740 of NZ_JARXHW010000018.1, forward strand.
GACGAGCAAAGCGCGGTGCGCGATGTCATGATGTTTCTCCAAACCTATGGCGTTACGCCCTCTCAATGCGTGCGTCTAGTCAAGAAATACGGCAGCGGTGCGAAGCGAATCTTACAGGACGAGCCCTACCGCCTAGCGGAGGACATAGATCGTATCGGCTTTAAGACGGCCGATAAAATCGCGCTCAATCTCGGCTTCCCCACAAATTCCAAGGAGCGTATCGACGCGGGCGTGCTCCACACGATGCGCCAGCTGGAGGACGAAGGCCACACCCTGGGCACCGAAACCATGATACTTGAGCATGCCACGCAGCTGCTCTCCTTAGAGCCTGCATTGATCCAAGGCCGCATCCGCACGCTCGAGCAAGCGGGTAGCCTCTTTGGCATTCAAGCCTACGACCAAAACCAAGAGCTACTCGGCCCCGCCTATCAATTGCCCGGCACCGCTGGCTCTGAGAAACGTATTGCTGAGGCCATCGCTCGCATCGCTCACACCGCCTCGATCTTACCACAAATCAAGATTGAGGCTGCCGTGGAATGGGCACAAGCACGCGCAGGCTTTACTCTCGCGGAGCAACAAGCAGCTGCCTTGCGCAACACACTTGCCGCCAAAGTCTCTATCATTACAGGGGGCCCTGGCACCGGTAAGACCACTATTCTGCGTGCAGTCGTGGACATTCTTAAAGCTAAACGCGCCCGTATCAGCCTCGCCTCCCCGACTGGGCGGGCGGCGCAGCGACTCGCCGAAGCCTCCGGCGCAGAGGCGAGCACCATTCACCGGCTACTCAAATACGATGGCGCCACTCGCAGCTTTACCTACAACGAAGAGAACCCTCTGCCTTGCGACTTTCTCATCTTGGACGAAACCAGTATGCTGGACACGCGCCTCGCTGCCAGCCTCTTTCAAGCGATCCCCAGCGGGGCCCACCTGCTACTAGTCGGCGATGCGGACCAATTGCCATCCGTCGGCGCAGGCAATGTGCTCGGCGACCTAATGGCCGCCCCACCGGCCAAAGTCACCCGGCTCAACATTATTTACCGCCAAGGTAAAGAGAGCGGCATCGTGACCACAGCGCACGCGATCTTACAAGGCGAGACACACCCGGGCATGACTTTCCGCAGCCTACGCGACCTCGATGCGGGGCGCGACTTTACCTTTATCGAAGCCGAACAACCGGAACAAAGCGTCCAGGCGATCAAATACCTCGCCAAAGAATACATTCCTAAAGCGCACAATATCGACCCGATCCGAGACTTGCAGATCATGTCGCCGATGCACCGCGGCAGCGGCGGCATCACAGTGCTCAACCAAGAACTGCAGCAGGTGCTAAACCCCAAGAGCAAGGCCGAGTCGCGCATGCGCTCGGACCCCGATTACGCGCCCGCCACTCAAACTCATTTCCGCGAAACGACTCGTAAACCGCTTCCAGTGGAAATCGAATACGGTAGCCATACCTTCCGCATCGGCGACAAGGTCATTCAGACTCGCAATAATTACGACAAAAATGTGTTCAACGGTGACACGGGCATTATCAAGGCGATCGCCGCCGACCGCTCCGGTCTGACAATCGAGTTCGATACACAGGTCGAATATACCAAAGGCGAACTTTCAGAGATCCAGCACGCGTACGCCATCTCCATCCACAAGAGCCAAGGCAGCGAATATCCTGTCGTCATTATACCACTACTCAAGCAGCACTTTCTCTTACTACAGCGCAACCTCGTCTATACTGGCATCACCCGCGCTCGGCGCAAAGTCTACATTGTCGGTTCACTCGATGCCTACGCTATGGCGATCAAGAACAACGAACAACAAGTCCGCCGTACTCACTTACAAACACGACTGCGCAAAGCCTGCGAGCAAAGGAGCCAATAAAAAAGAGCCGCCCCTCTGGGGGCGACTCTCTCATATTGCTATCGCTAATGTTTTTTTATGCAGCCTTAGCCTTAGCTTGTAGACGATCGGTCGCTTGCTGCACGCAGACTTTCAAATCGTTAATCACACGCACGGTCTCGCCGTCCATTGCATCGACATCATCGAAGGTGTCGTTAATATAATCGAGCAGCTTTTGCTCCCCGCGAACCGCCTCGTCAATCACAGCTTCGATGTTCTGGCTGGAAGTAAACATGTCCTTCACGCTAATGAGCGCACGATGGACACTGCCTTCAAGGGAGCCGCGCTCCTTCTCTTCCTCTCCGATACATTCGAGGCGTGAGTTAATTGCAGCCACACGCTCACGGCGAGCGCTTTCGATTTCGCGGAAACAGAGTGCGAGATTCGCATCTTCGTCCTGCACCTTCTCCGCAGCCTTTTCATATCCTTTAACCGAATCGTTGGTGTGAATGACAAGGCGTTCGAGTTCTCTTTTTAATGTACTTTTCGTGCTCATAGTAGGTCCTTTTTGTTTTAGGTTTTTTATTTGAATGAAGGACATATATCTATGCCAGCCCCATGCCAACTTACAGAGCGGGAAAGCAACAAAACACCGCAAGTCACTCACAAACAACCGCTTAAACAACACCAAATAAACGATACCGTAACAAAGAAGCTGAGACAAACTTGCTAAATGCAAGGGCACATCAAGCTCTATAGTGCAGAATTCAGCCTAAGCCAGGCGATTAAGAACTTGCTTCTTGCGCCAGCGAATTAATCGCACGCAGGTCTAGCTTGCCCGTGACTAAGGTCGGAATGTATTCCACCTGTTTTAGCTCTTTGGGAATCCACAAGTTCGACAATCCCGCAGCGGTCAATTTCGCCCGCACGTCGCTCAATTCCAGTTCCAGCTCATCCGCTGCAATCAAAACCAAGGCTTCGCCCTTGGCCTCATCAGGCCGCCCTGCGACAGCCAACATGGGAACTTCACATTCTAATAAATCATAAGCTTCCACTAGAATCTCTTCAATGGTGCCGTGTGGTACCATCTCGCCAGCGATTTTGGAAAAGCGCGACAGGCGCCCCTCAATAAACAAAAAACCATCTCGATCAAAACGTGCGAGATCGCCGGTCATAAACCATTCCCCGTCTTTAACTTCTGCTGTGCGCTGCGGATCTTGTAAATAACCGCCAAATACATTCGCCCCGCGCAGGGACAACAAACCCACCGAGCCGACATCCATCGGCTCCATCGTATCTGGATTTAGGATACGCGCCGCATGCCCTGGCAACAGACGCCCGACCGAGCCACGGCGACTGCCCTCTGTAGAATCTCCGGTGTATTTCACGCCCTTCGGTACAGTTGGCAGGTTTACACTCACCACGGGCGAAGTTTCCGTCAAGCCGTAGCCTTCGAGATATAAGCCCCCGAAACGAGCCTCCCAAGTATCAGCAAAGCCCTCCGGCGTCTTTTCCGCCCCCGCCACTACATACTTCAATGAAGCCAACTTGGCAGGATCCACTCGCTTAAAATAGGGCTTCAAGAAGGTCGGCGTCGCCACCAAAATGCTAGCGGACTCAGCTTCGATCGCATCGGCGATTTTTTTAGTCTCCAGTGGGCTGGGCAACGTCACCACGCCACAACCTCGCAGCAGCGGATACCACAAGGTCACGGTAAAACCAAAACTATGAAATATAGGTAGGCTCGCAATCAGCTTCTCTGTGGTCGGCAAGAGCCCCGAAGCATCGATTTGAGCACAATTCCCCAGCACATTGCGGTGCGTGAGCACCACCCCCTTTGGATCTCCTGAACTACCACTGGTAAACAACAGCCCAGCCTCGCGATCTCCTCCCTGACGAGGAATTTTCAGCAACTTAGCCAACAATTTGGCGGGGCACAGATATATGCAGCTCAACAAGGCCAAGGTCTTGGCCTTAGGCAGGCGCTTCAGCTCATCCACCAGGTCAACGACGCCCGAATCGGGCCACGGAAACAGTGGCATCTTAAGCTGCACCTGCTTAGTTGTCAGTAAACAATCGATGTCTGCCTGCCGCATGCAAGCTTCCGCACTGGCAGCCCCTAGCGTGAAGTTTAAGTTAACGGGCACCTTGCCGGCAAAGACCACCGCAAGGTTGGCAATATAGGCCCCCAGCCCGGGCGGAAATACGATACCGACCCGCGTCTTCGAGCTCCAATCAGCGATGCGGCGCGACAGCCCATAGGCCACCGCGAGCAAAAAGCCGCTCTTCATCGTGCGCCTCTGTAGCGTGCGATCTACGATCAGCTCACGCTGAGGACAGCGCGCAAGCGCAAGAAAAGACTCGTAAGCCAAGTGGCTTTCCAACGCAGACTGCTGGCTAAAGCCAGCCTCATCCAGATCGACTATCTTCGGCTCACTCACTGTCCCCAGTCGATTCGTCCTCTTCTCCCTCCACTTCCTCTGAAGCTCGGATCTTGAGCACCTCTGCCAACATGGCTTGCTTTAATTCTTCAAAACCTTCGTCAGAAACACAGGAGATCGGGTAGACCTTATCCTTCACCTTCTTCTGAAATAGCTTAAGGTTCTCCGCCGCATTAGGCTCATCCATCTTATTGGCACAGATCAACTCTGGCTTACGAGCCAGTCCAGGCATGTAAAGCTTGAGCTCGTTGATTAAGACCTTGTAGTCGCCCAATGGATCGCGCCCGTCCGTGCCTTCCATGTCGAGCATGATGATCAACACCTTACAACGCTCTACGTGTTTAAGAAAACGGTGACCTAGCCCGCGATTCTCACTGGCGCCTTCGATGAGCCCGGGAATGTCGGCCACCGTGATACGCTCAAATTGCTCAGGATATTCCAACACGCCCACCGTCGGAAAGACCGTGGTAAACGGATAGGCACCTGTTTTCGGATGCGCATTGGTGATCATGTTCAACAAGGTCGACTTGCCCGCGTTGGGGAAGCCAATCAGGCCGACATCGGCAATCGTCTTGATGATCAAACGAAAGTCGCCCTCTTCAGCTGGCTTGCCCAGCGTAAATTGGCGCGGTGCCTGATTGGTCGACGACTTGAATTGGGCATTACCTTTCCCCCCATCGCCACCTTCCAGCAACAGCACTCGCTCCCCATGCTCCGTAACCTCCGCAATGGGATCACCGGAATCTCGATCAACTACAATAGTGCCCACGGGCAGCTTTAAAATAATGTCGGCCCCATTGGCACCGTGCTGATCACGCCCGCGGCCAGGCTCGCCATTCTTGGCTTTCCAGCCTGGTTTGAAGTGAAAATCTGTAAGATCTGCCACATTGGTATCGCCCTCAATATAGACGTCGCCGCCGCGACCACCGTCGCCACCGTCGGGGCCTCCCTTGGGCTCATACTTTGCACGGCGGAAGCTGAAACAGCCATCGCCTCCTTTACCCGCCTTGAAATTAACTTTGACCTCGTCGTAAAACATGCACCTTTTTCAGCAGAGTATCCGCACTTTGCAAATCTATTAACTGAGTCCTCATAGCTAATACCACTAAAGCGCCTGCTCCACTGCATCACGCACGACGCCATTCGTCAGACTCTGAGGCAGCACAGTGACCTCTCCATCCGGAGAATACAGCAAATACAGCGGCACTCCAGAGCGCCCAAAGCTCTCAAGCGCATCTGTAATCGCAGGATCATAGCGCGTCCAATCCGCCTCCAAGGCGACAATTCCCTCCGCTTCAAATAGAGCCGCAGTGGCATCCGTGCGCAGGGCCACCTTCTTATTGACCTGGCAAATCAAACACCAGCTGGCAGTGAAATCTACAAACACAGGTTTCCCCTCAGCCAGCAACGCATCCACCTTCTCTGCCGACCATGGGCCCCACTGCCCCGAGGCATCCGCTGCTGCCGTATTTTCACCATAGCTCGCGTAGGCGGCCTTCGTTGCGGGGATCCCCCAAGCAAGCGAGCCAAACACCAGCGCCAGCGCCAGCAGCTTCGAAATCCACTGCACACGCTTCGAACGAAAAGCTGCCCCCCAGCGGCCAAAAATCCAAGCCGCCACGCCACAGGCCAACAGGATAACCAGCAATATAAAGATGGCATCCACTCCGCCTTGCCGCCCCGCAACCAAAGCGAGAAACAACACGGCCGCCATCAACAAAAAGCCCATGCCTTGCTTAAACGACTCCATCCAAAGACCTGGCTTAGGCAAAAAGGCCACCAGTTTAGGGAAAACCGAAAGTAGCAAAAACGGCGATGCCAGCCCCAAGCCCATAGTGCCAAAAATCAATAAGCCTGTGCCCATGCTCGCCTGCACGGCCAGCCCACTCACGCCCGCGACCAAGGGCCCCATGCAAGGCGCCCCCACCACAGCGGCCAAAACCCCCATGCCAAAGGAGCCATACACATCGTTGCGCTTCGCCACATTCGCATCCGCACCCACCAGTTTGCCACCGAGCTCAAAGACCCCCATCAAATTCAGACCAAACAAAAAGAAAACCGCGGCTAGGAAGACTACGAAGCCCGGACTCTGCAGCTGAAAGCCCCAACCGATGCGCTCACCCACCGCTCGCAAAGCAAATAATACCCCGGCCAACACCAAGAAACTCAGCACCACTCCAATCGTATAAGCCAAACCATGTCGCAAGGCATCCGCGCGCGTCTGTCCCGCGTGCTTGAGCAAAGAAAACACTTTAAGCGACAGCACCGGCAAGACGCAGGGCATAATATTCAAAATCAGCCCCCCAAGAAAGGACAAGGCCAAGAAGCCTGGCAGCCCCAGCGCCAACAAGCGCTGCTCGAAACCAAGCGCCGCCGACGAATCCGCCTCCGCAAGATCCACCACCTGCTGAGCTGCGGGAGCCCCCGTAGGCGCTTGCTCGGAAATCGTAGCCGCAATCAGCCAAGAGCCTGTGCTCGACTGCAAGATCCCACGCATCACCTCTGGCTGCGCATCAAAGAAAGGCACATCCAAGGGCAAGCGAAGTTCGGCACGATTGGCCGCAGGATAGCTCAAAGTTTGCACGCCACTCGGGTCAATTTGCCCCTCAGTCTGCGCATAAAAATAAAGATCCTCTGGAATCTCACTCCCCTCCAGCGATAAGACCAATTGTCCCTCAGCAAGATGAGCCGTGACCGCCCACGGCGCGACTGGCTGCGCCTGTAGATCACGCGCAGCTGCAAAAGCGGCACTTTCTGCGCTCGGCACCGCCTGCTCGGCGACCAACAACTCGATGGCCACCTGCGCATCGCCCGGCAAACAGGCCTCCTTACAAATCAACCAAAAGAGCTCCGCCTGCAGCGTCAGGCGCTCGCCCAACTGTAAGCCCTCAGCGGCCTGCATCGAAACAATCAGCACCGCCTCATCCTCGTAACCGTAATTCACCATATCCGCCATCGAAATGCGCTCTGGCGCCGGCCATTGAATCTCCCCAGCCTCAAGGCCCTCCGGCAACTGCCAATCGATCGTTGTCGCCAAGCCACTGGCACCTGGATTTTCCCAATAAATATGCCAGTGCGGCTCGATCTTAAAACGCAGAGCCAGATCGAAAGACTCACCGGGCACGATGGTGTCCGTTTCCGAAATCAGCTCTACCGTGGTGTGCTCCGCCTCCACCGGCGCCGCATGCGCGCTCGAGAACATCCAGATAAAAAGAGAAAAGCAAAGTCGCAGTATGTTTTGTGACATAATAAGATGGATAGCGGGACGCCTGATTTATTCCAGAACAAGTACACATTTACGATCTGTAAGGAAAACGCCCCCGCACAGATTCATTCAAACTGGCCCCCCCTGCCACAGATCACCCACTTTCCTTCCAGCCCAGCTCACTAGACCCACCCAAGACGGATTATGCCACCAAAATACTCCATCATTATTCCCGCCTACAACGAAGCGGCCGAACTACCAGCCACGCTCACAGCCATCCGCAAAGCCATGCAGGCCACAGCGATCGCGGGCGAATGCATCGTCGTAGACAACAACTCCAGCGACGATACCCACCGCGCAGCCCTCGCCCATGGCGCCGACCAAGTCGTGCACGAGCCGATCAACCAAATCGCACGCGCTCGCAACGCCGGGGCCGCCCAAAGCCGGGGCCAGATGCTCATCTTTATCGACGCCGACACACGGATCACCCCACAGCTACTCACAGAAGCCCTACGTCAACTAGAAACCACCCCCTGTGTCGGTGGTGGATCCACCATAAAATTCGAAGGCGAAGTCAGCCGCATTGGCCGCTTCGGCATCGCACTGTGGGAACGCATTTCAAAACTCACCCGCACAGCCGCAGGCAGTTTTCTCTACTGCCGCCGCGATGCATTCGACGCCATAGGCGGCTACGATCAAAGCCTCTACGCCAGCGAAGAAGTCCGTTTCTCACGCCAACTCAAGAAATGGGGTAAGGCTCAAGGGCTCCATTTCACGATTCTAAGCCACGCGCCCGCACACACCTCCGCGCGCAAATTGAAATGGTATTCCGGGCCGCAAATTCTCGGCTGGGTCGCACTCATGCTCCTGATGCCACTCGCAGTACGCTCACGCAAACTATGCGGCTTCTGGTATAAGCGCCCACAAACATAAGCAGCGAGAACATCGAACGTCCAACATCCAATGTAGAATGTAGAATGATTAAGCTCGGCACGAATCATTCGATGTTCAATGTTGGACGTTCGACGTTGGACGTTCCCAGCGTTCCCATGTGTCACAAAACATACTCAGCGCGATTCGGTCGCTTCGAACCTTCAATCCTCTAGCTTGGGGCCAATCCGTATCCTCAATCCTCTGGATTGGGGCCAATCCGTATACTCAATCCTCTGGATTGGAGCCAATCCGTATCCTCAATCCCATAGCTTGGGGCCATCGAGCAAGATGCCGCTCGGCCACATACGACGCACGCGACTACGAAGAGCCTTCCAAAGCATCCAAGGGACTCACCGTCAGATCCTGCTGGTCCTCCATCACGTGCAGATAGATCATCGTCGTCTCCCGCGTAAAAAGGCTGCGCCTCACGCGGTTTCCATTAGACCGCGTGCGCGTAGCGTTTTACGCGGCCCTAAGAAATCCTGCAAAGTCCTAATATTTGTCCCATTCTCTAGCAAATGCGTCGCATAACTGTGCCGTAATACATGCGAATTCGATCGTTTCGGGATTTGGGCCTTCACTGCAGCAATCGAAAGCTCCTTCTGATACGCAC
>NZ_JARXHW010000190.1:0-705 GCF_031127805.1 Thalassobacterium maritimum
TCGGGAAATGTCCCTTCTAACGAACCGCAGGGGTGATGTTGCAACCGACGTTCGATTTCAGCGGGTGTCACGGAACCTTCGGGGCCCGATGCAAAGGCAAGTGCAGATCCTTTAAGCTCCTTCATAGTGCCCACCAAACGACGCGGGTTGCCGCGAATCAGACGCGTCTGCGTCGAGGCATTTGCAGGCAAGCGCAGCCCCTGCGCTTTCAGCGAACCAAGGAAGATAGCTTCGAATTCACCAACAAGTGCATCGAATTCATCGCTAAAGCCATGACAGATAAAACTAAGAAAGGTCGCCGCGTTTGTAAACAGGACCGCGTGTTGCTCGCCCTTTGGATCACTGGTCAAAAGATCACATCGCCAAACGGACCACCAGTCTTCTGGCAATTGATAGGTGTCGTCCGAATAGACTGCCTCCTTTCCGACATGCAAATGCTTTTGCACAGCGGCACTCACATAGAGATACAAGTCGAGTTCGTCGGAAAAATCTGTTGGAGCAATCACTGCGCGAATCCTGCATACGATAGAACCACGGGCAACACATCAATTCGCGGTATTAACGCTACCGGATCGGATGAGGGCCGGATCGGATGAGGGCCGGATCGGATGGGGTCAGCCCAATATTTCATGCTTTTGAAGTTTTCTCCAATTCTCTTCATCCTGCTTACCGGCTGTTCGGTGCCGGCTGACCGCACTTTGCACA
>NZ_JARXHW010000191.1:0-703 GCF_031127805.1 Thalassobacterium maritimum
GGAGTCGCTGGGGACAAATCCTAATGGCTTATTGATGCAGGATATGTTTCCTGAGGACTTGTCTCATCCTGAAGCAGAGGTTTGGTCGAATTCCTCGGGTTTCTAAACTTAATGTCCACAGTCCGCTGACTGGAGCGTTCGGTGGTTTTTCCGTGGTCATCGTATTCTAGATATGATGCCTTTTTAAGCGATATTTATAAGGATCCAGAGACATTTTGTAGATATTCAATCGACCAATTGTCCTAGCTAAATTGACGATTTCTTCTTGATCTTCTTTAGGCATTTCACTCCCGATTCGAATTGAAGAGAGTGAGTCATTGATTGGGATGCTGTAGTAACCATTTTTATCTGAGCGGAGATTGGTTTCACTCTTTCTTTCAATGATGCGCCACTCTCGCTCATAGCGCCAGCATGGTGATTTGGTTGTTAGTGAATCTAGGCTTTCTGTGGCATCATACGCCTTAAGTCGAGTGTCAGTGATATGCACGTTTACAGCCGGTCGCTGGTTTGTGTATTTAACTTTTCGAAATTGCTGATTTAGGCGCTTCGTGCAAAAGCCTAAGAGGACGTCCAATAAAAGCTTAAATACGTAATTTGGGCTGTACGAGAGTGCTCGAATCTCGCATATAGTTTGGATGCGAGAAAACTACCCAAGCGATCTGACAGACAAAGAATGGGCACTACTTGAGCCACTCATTCCCGG
>NZ_JARXHW010000192.1:0-697 GCF_031127805.1 Thalassobacterium maritimum
CAGCAGCCAAGCCACTTCCATCTGTGTTCTCTGTGACGTAGGTCTGCCGGAGATGGCGTAGCAAATCTGTGGTTAAAAAAGCAGAACCTAAGCAACTCATCCTATGCAAGAATCAGACGCACTCTCACAAACGATCATCGGCGCTGCAATGCATGTGCTCAATACCCTCAAACCAGGTTTGGATGAAAAGCTCTATGAGAATGCACTCGTCATCGCACTCAGGAAGCGTGGGATATCCTGCGAACAGCAGAAAGCCTACGACGTAAGCTATGAGGGCGAGCACATTGGGCGACTCATTCCAGATCTAATTGTGGCCAATGAGATTATCATCGATACGAAAGTAGTTTCAGCATTCAATGAAAGCCATCTTGCCCAAATTCTAGGATACCTCAACATAACCAGGCTAAAGACGGGCCTACTCCTCAATTTCAAATATTCAAAACTAGGCATTAAGCGAGTCTCCGCCTTTGATACGTAACCTTTTCAAAAGAATCTTAACCACAGATTACACCGATTTACACAGATACTAAAACACCGCAGCTTTTCCGCCCCACTCCGATCTGTGCTCTCCGTGACGTAGGTCTGCCGGAGATGGCGTAGCAAATCTGTGGTTAAAAAAACTGAACCAAAGCAACCCAGCCAATGTAATTCAAACCACAGATCACACGGATATACACAGATACCAGCACAACGCTCA
>NZ_JARXHW010000193.1:0-693 GCF_031127805.1 Thalassobacterium maritimum
TATAGGAACTCATATACGCTTATCCATTCATACGCAGGCTCAACGTCAGCGGATACAGAATCAGTATAAGCGCATATAAGTGAACATTAGCGGTTTTCGGCTTAGCCGAATCTACGTCATGCTGGCACTTGGTGACATTGACTCAAAGTGTGAATTCAGCGTAGGATTACACTATGATTAACAATACAGAATATATGGGGGACGAAGGCTATGCACTTATAGGAACAGCATTTGAAGTACACCGTGAACTAGGAGGCGGACTGAGCGAAGAAATCTACCAAGAGAGCATGGAACTGGAATTAGGATTCCGAAACATCAACTTCTCATCCAAAGACGAACTCAGGGTCTACTACAAAGACCATCTCTTAAAGAAAAAGTATGTGCCCGACTTGCTCGTCTCCGCGGAGATAGTCACGGAACTAAAAGCCGTCAAGGCGTTGAACCCTGACCATGAACGGCAACTGCTCAACTATATGAGAATTACTCGTAAAGCTGTCGGTTACTTGGTGAATTTTGGACCGATTGAAAAACTAGAATGGAAACGCTACATGCTAAAAGAATTCATTCCATCATAACTGGCAAAAATCATCAACTGGGCTGAAGCCCCAATGCTCTGCATTTCCAGCATAGCTGGGGACCGCTTATAGGAACTCATATACGCTTATCCATTCATACGCAGGCTCAACGTCAGCG
>NZ_JARXHW010000194.1:0-692 GCF_031127805.1 Thalassobacterium maritimum
GATTCGTTTCTTTCATTGATTTACTTGGCCTGTGATGCTCGTCGGTCAGGGGATTTCTTCGTCGTGCTAGTTTTTCTTACTTTCGACCCATCGAGTCTGAGATTCATTTTTTCAATTTCTGGGAACGTGGAGGACAGGCAACCCGCCTGACGAGTTTGAAGTCCTGTTGCTTTTTAGAGTTTTACGGGCGGGTTATCGGGTTGTCCTGCTCCGACTGGTTGTGTGATTTGGTTTCTTCGACTGAGTCAAAGCTGATGTGGGTATAGGACTCTCCGTATATCCCTAAAATGATTGTTCCGTATTCTTTCTGCGTTCCGGTCTCCTTTTCTATTCGGACTTCGTCGGCATCAAAAATCTCCTCAATCCCCACCAAATCTTCAGGATTTTTTAGCGTATAAGATTTCTCTGCTTCTCTTCCGTCCTGAAATCTCAGGATTACGTGTCGAGAGCTTCTGTCTGGGGACTGACAAATACTGCACTCAACAAGAGGTTGGTTCTCGCCGAAGTAGTAGAGTTCTCTGGTGTCATTCATTCTTTTACACAACGTAGAGCACTATCGCGACTGAAGCGCGGAGCGCGAAAGGAGTTGATAGCTGTGACTGGAGTGTGCCCAGCATGGGCACGGTGTAAATGTGGTTAAAGTCCACTATAGTAAGAACTAATATATGAATAATGAAAAGAACTATTACCAG
>NZ_JARXHW010000195.1:0-678 GCF_031127805.1 Thalassobacterium maritimum
CCGTCCTCCTGAGACGATCTTAGAACAGCTGCTACCTCAGAACTGGAGCAACTAGCGCTAGCTAAAAGATCGAGGTCAATGTTCGGACGATAACCACTCTTCGACGATTTCAGCAAAAGGAAATGAAACGAACTAACAGAGTTTTTCTGAACGTGGCAGTGCCACCATTTCTAGGGCTGCTCATATTCAGTTTGTCTCTTACTGCGCTGACTCTCGTAAAAGAACCAAAGAATGTTCTCATCGCCTTTTTGGCCACAGCTGTCTACGGGGCATTTATAGCCTTAACGAAGGGAATTTTAGTCTCCATTGGCTATATGGCACTGATGGAGGTTTGGTATTCTTTCGAAGAGAAGAAAAGGAATAGTTTTCCACGGCTTATGACATATGCCTATTCAGGCTTGCTAGGGCTACTATCCGGATTAGCCCTAACTCATATCTCTCCATTCAGTAACATGGGAGATATTCTTGTATTATCTTTAGGGATCATCACTGGCCTTTTGATGCCATCCATCGTTAAACAAACGAAGGCTGAACCAGCCGGAGCTATCAACTCCGAGGCTGCCGCCTCTCCGCGATAGTCCTAGACGATATGGGAAGAAAATAGAATCGACGGCTCGAAGCATTTAGCCTAAGCATTTGAGAGTAAGAGAAGGAACAAAAGAAATAAAATCCTCAGAC
>NZ_JARXHW010000196.1:0-655 GCF_031127805.1 Thalassobacterium maritimum
CGCACTTGTGCTTCTCTAGTGATTGATTTGTTATTCAGGTCTTTCACAATGGACTTTCACCATATAAGGTTATCAACATGCCGGGCATACCCAAGTCGGAGTGAGACAACGACATTACGGCTGCGCCTCCATGTCGCGCTCATCCTTTGCGTTAGATAAAAAGATGAACAAATATCCTAAAGTCGGGTTAGATACATCAGGCCCTTGGAGAGAGGATCGCGAGGGCCAGAAGTTCGGATATCCGTGGAATGAGATAACCAGAGTCACGGTAGCAGCCTTGGACCTCAAGACACACAAAGAGAAGACAATAGAATTCGATCACGAATCAGGACACTTCCTCGAGATGAATTCGGCATGGGTAGGCTTCACCGATGTAATCGAGAAATTGAGCGATTTCCTCCCAGTAAAGGAAGAGTCGAAAAAGAAGCTTAAGTACTTGGAGCCAACGGATGATTTCATCACTCTCTGGGTGCGAGCAGACTATCCACAATGAATGATCTAACCAGTCGATCGTCTCAATTCCTTTCGCGCTCCGCGCTTCAGTCTTGAGACATCTCATCGTTAAGCAGAAATGAATTTTTATTTCGACATGATATACCCCGGCAAGCCGTGGCATCACAAAGTAATACGATCAATACAAGTGGACATTCAGTCA
>NZ_JARXHW010000197.1:0-636 GCF_031127805.1 Thalassobacterium maritimum
ACGCAGCGTCAGGCTTTGAACGCGGGTGTCTTTTTTCTGCGCGAGGTGCGTAAAATGGAACTGGGAGATTTTAGCGACTATGTGAAGGCGAACCCACGTAAGTATTATCCAGTGGTGTATTCAAAAGGTGAGATCAGCCGGCTTTTGGCGGAGGTGCGTGGTCAGTGGTCTTTGATGGCTCGCTTGCAGTATGGCTGTGGTTTACGGATTTCAGAGTTGTGCCGACTACGAGTCAAGGACGTGGATCTTGAGCGAGGAAAGCTCTATATCCGAGCTGGTAAAGGCGATAAAGATCGCTGTGTACCCTTGCCGAAGTGCTTGAAGGAGGCTCTGGTTGAGCATCTACAGGAGGTGCTCAAGGTGCACGAGGCGGATCGTGCGGCGAATGTGCCGGGGGTCTTCATGCCGGGGGCTTTGGACAAAAAGATGCCAAAAGCGGGACGGCGCTGGGAATGGTTTTGGGTGTTTCCGATGAAGAGCTTATCGCGTGACCCGCGCGGTGAGCGTGATGCCCCTAGGCGGCGACACCACATCTTGCCGCGTGCGTATCAGAAGGAGCTTTCGATTGCTGCAGTGAAGGCCCAAATCCCGAAACGATCGAATTCGCATGTATTACGGCACAGTTATGCGACGCAT
>NZ_JARXHW010000198.1:0-628 GCF_031127805.1 Thalassobacterium maritimum
CTACCCAGGGGCTATCGCATTCTAAATTTATTTTTACCAGTGCGGCTAAGATTATCGCGTTTAACATTTTGTTTTCTTATTTCGTTTCAGATCGTGAAGGATGAGCATAGATGAGCGCCAGCGAAATCTATTGTCTCACTCCGCCTTGATAGACTCCTTTGTGGCTAATGTTGTCATGCCGACAATGTCATCACCTAATTTTTGAGGCTCGAAGATACCATCTTTTCCCGCTGACCAAGCAATGATTTGATTCTGATCGCTCTTGAAGAATCTTAATGGGCTTCCCCAAGCGTCAACGAAGATTCCCTCGCTTTTTGATCTCTCATAAGGCTTGTATTTTACTCTGTCGGATTCGACGACTAATTGCTGATAAATTTCTTCATTCTCTAAGTTCGTAATTTTACTTCCAGATTGTTGATAGTCAGCAATAGCAAAGGTGATAGTCGAAACTTGGCTTTGAGTTTCTTTTTTGGCAGCGCATCCGGCTAAAAGTAAGATTGGGGCAAAGTAGATTAGGTTTTTCATTTTTCGTCTATCGTGAAGCTCTGGCATCCCAGCCTTCGAGCTCAAAAGTTTAAGTGGTTATCGAATATTTTTGGGCGTAAATGGGATTGTCCAGCAGCGTCTG
>NZ_JARXHW010000199.1:0-621 GCF_031127805.1 Thalassobacterium maritimum
AGAGTAGCTGGGTGCTTCAGCCCCAGTTTCCACACGGTCCGCACAAGCGAGCAACGGAACCGAGCCTAAAGGACTCGGCTACAGTTTACAAATATACTACCAGCACTGGCGAATCACTCACTTCCCGGCGCCACAGCTGAATCCGCAGAGACATGCACATCCGAAAACCATACGCTCCATAGTAGCTGGGTGCTTCAGCCCCAGTTTCCACGCGCTCGGCACAAGCGAGCAACGGAACCGAGCCTAAAGGACTCGGCTACAGTTTACAAATATGCCGCCAGCGCTGGCAAATCACTCACTTCCCGGCGTCGCAACTGAATCCGCAGAGACATGCACATCCGAAAACCCATGCGCCCCAGAGTAGCTGGGTGCTTCAGCCCCAGTTTCCATGCGCTCGGCACAAGCGAGCAACGAAACCGAGCCTAAAGGACTCGGCTACAGTTTACAAATATGCCGCTAGCGCTGGTGAATCACGCACCTCCCTGCGCCGCAACTGAATCCGCAGAGACATACACATCCGAAAACTCATGCGCCCCAGAGTAGCTGGGTGCTTCAGCCCCAGTTTCCACACGGTCCGCACAAGCGAGCAACGGAACCGAGCCTAAAGGACTCGGCTACAGT